>JBFFIY010000143.1:0-12636 GCA_041556195.1 Enterobacterales bacterium | reverse complement strand
TGGAAATGAGTGACAATGAAGCAGCAAAAAAGCTTCAAAATGAACGAAGGATATTATTTGATCAGATCTTTGAATTAGATAGAAATATTGCTTAGCTCATTCTATCTTCTTTCAGGCTCATTTGTTAATTGGAAAATACTCTGGTCTAAACAACCAATTGATAGATGTTTTGACAGCATCGTTTGACAAGGTTAGATTGTCAACATGTTGAATTGATCCGAGAGAATTTTTTGAAGCTGTTATTGATTTATAACCCCGCTGCAGGGGGAGGTAAAGCCAGAGAACTGCAAACGCCTATTGTGAATTATTTCACAGAAAAAGGGATTGAAATGGATCTTTTAGTCACCCAATATAGCGGCCATGCTATTGAAATGGCAGAGAGTGCCAATTTAGATGATTATCAGGCTATTGTCGCAGCAGGAGGTGATGGAACTATTTTTGAGGTGCTCAATGGTTACTATCGAAACACATGTGTTAAAAAACCTGTTTTTGGAATTTTACCCAATGGCACAGGCAATGCTTTTTGTCGAGAGCTGAATTTTTATGGTGAAGATTGGAAAAAAGCCATTGATTTAATTATACAGGGACATACAAAAAAGATTGATGTGGCAAGGTTTACCACGGAGAATAAGCTCTATTATTCTTTGAATATGTTGGGGTTGGGTTTTGTTTCTGATGTAAATGAGTCATCAATAAAACTAAAATTTTTAGGTAATCAAGCCTATGTTCTTGCAGTGTTTCAGCGCTTGTTTAAGTTAAAATCATATCGTTTGAAGTTGACTCTTGAACAAGAAACCGAGCAAGTTATTGAGAGAGATAATGTTTTTGTAGAAATTGCCAATAGTCGTTATACGGGAAAAACCTTCTTGATGGCGCCTGATGCTAAATTAGATGATGGTTTATTAGATGTTGTGCTACTCAATAAAATATCCAGATTTAAAATATTGCGATTATTTCCCACAATTTTTACCGGGAAGCATATTCAATATCCTGAAATAGAAGTTTTTCAAGCAAAAAAAATACGAGTTGAAACCGAGCCAAGGCAAATTCTTACCCCGGATGGTGAATTATTCGGTTCAACACCCTTAGAAGTTGAATGCCTCAAACAAGATTTACAGGTTTTTTGGATATGAAATATTTCATTGCAATTTATCAATGGCTAGTTGGTGGATCTTTATTTTTCCTATTCCTGGTGTTGTCGTTTTTAATGAATTTTATTTTTCCCCATAGGGTCATGGATCCCTTTGTTAAGTGGATGTTAAGGAATATCCTGCGTTTGATCTTTATACGAGTTAAAACGGAAGGCACCGAACATTTACAAAAAGGAAAAAGTTATTTGTATTTACCCAATCATGTCAGTTTTTTGGATATTCCTTTATTTGGTGGTTTTTTACCAGGATTTTTACGAGGACTCGAAGCAGATCGGCAACACAAGTGGCCTGTTTATGGTTGGGCAATGAAAAGGCTGGGAAATATCACCATTGATAGAAGTAGTGCCCGTTCTTCAATGACTTCATTAAATAAGGCGGCAGAATATTTAAACGATAATTGTTCGATCCTGTTGTTCCCAGAGGGTGGTAGAACTTCCGATGGTCAATTAAGACCCTTTAAAAAACTTCCCTTTCTTATGGCCAAACAGGCTAAAGCCGAAATAGTACCTGTGGCAATGATTGGTATGTTCGAAATAAATAATAAAAATAGTATGTGGGTTCATCCGGGTACAATAACACTGGTTTTTGGAGAACCAATCAGTGCTGAGACTATTGAAACATTGGATGTTGTGGAATTAAGAGATCATGTCAAAACACAACTTGTCACTATGTTAGCTGATAGCAATTAAACGGTTTATGTCACTATATGTAACTTAATGGCCCTTCTGATACTCCTGTAATATACTGCTAACCATTCATTTTGCCTGATTAGGGGTATATTAGGCCAGATGCATAACCGAGTTAAGGATTTTAAGGATAGCAATATGGAGGTGTAAAATAATGTTTAATTCTATTAAAGTTAGGCTCATTAGCGGTTTTGGCATGATCTTATTGGGGTTGCTGATAATTTCTTCAGTTGCAATTTATAAGATCACCAACATTTCAGAAAAAGTTGAAAAACTCTACCAACACCCATTCGCTGTTACCAACGCTACTCGTGATTTAAAAATTGGTGTGCTGCAAACGCAAATCAGTTATTCCGGTGCTAACAGTGCATCCTCAACGAGTGCTGTAATAAACCGTACTGAGCAAGCAATGAAAGTTTTGGAAAACAAGTTTTTGGGTGATCAATCTTTGGTTAAGTCATTGAGGTTAGATTTTGAACAATGGAAAAAGCAAGCTTTCGGTCTGACTCTTGTCAATAATCCCCCAATAACATTCACTCAATTAACCTTTCGCATAGGAAAACGTCTGGATGAACTGGAGCAACTCGCTAGCACTAAAGCTTATGATTTTAATCGGCAGATGGCTGAGGAAGGCAAGCAAAGCACCGGACTTGTTGTAGCGCTTGCACTGATGATCGGACTGGGCAGCCTTATTATTATTATTTTCTTAACAAAAGGCTTATTACCGCCGATTTATCAGTTAACTAAAATCAGCCAGGAGCTTTCTCAAGGTGCGGGCGATCTTACTCGAAGGTTAGTTCCGTTCGGAGCCACAGAGTTGACGGATTTATCTAACAACTTTAACTTGTTCCTTAAAGAAATACAGGCTTTGGTTGTGGAGATTAAATCATCGACTATGCAAGCTTGTACGAGCGCAATAAGCAATGCTGAACTAGCAGGGCAAGTTGGAGCGGCTGTGGATAAACAAACAGCGGCTATAGCTGAAACATCAAGCTTAATTAACTTTATGAACTCTTCTAATAGACAACTACAGCAGTTAGTTGTGGAGTTGGAAAGTGCCACGGTAAAGAGTCTTCAGAAGGGCTTTCTTTAATCTCAAGCGCACAAACAGAAATTGCTCAACTATCCGGTAAAGTTGAAGAAAACGCTAATATTATAAGTGAACTAGCTGCTCAATGTCAGGGTATTGATAGAATATTAACAGCAATCACAGCCATAACCGAACAAACCAATTTATTAGCACTTAATGCGGCTATTGAAGCGGCCAGAGCTGGTGAGGCTGGTAGGGGATTTGCCGTGGTAGCTGATGAAGTTAGAACTTTGGCACAAAGTACGCAACAGTCAACGGATGAAATAAAAGCCATGGTGGAAAAACTCGTCTCTTCGGCCAATGCTGCGGTTCAAGCTATGGGGGAAGGCCAGATCCAAGCTGAGAAAGTGGTATCTGTTAGCGGCAATGTAGCAGAAGTTTTTGCCAGAATATCTACCGGCATTGGCAACATTAATGCTTCCAGTGAAGCGGTTACGGAGCAGATTAACCAACAATTTGCCATTACTCAAAATGTGGAAAATGAGATTGAAGCGTTAAAAAATCGTGCCCAGAATAATGGTCGTTTAGCGGGTTTAATAGAAGAATCAGGAAAATCGGTTGCAACTACTTTATCTCATCTGGAACAACAGGTGTCCCAATTCAGGATAGATTAAGGAACCTCAACTCGGGATAAGCCAAGCCGCTCAATACAGTGATTTTCGCGCCTTTCTGCGTTACCTGAAAACTGCATCCTGCGTTTTCAGAGTACATACCATCCCTGGCAATAAGTTCGCTCAAAATAGCCAGCTATTTGTTCGCGAACTTGCCTTGCCAGACACAAAAATCCCAGCATTGATCCTGCTTATTTACCTATGTAAAACATAAACTGTAACTTATTGAAATTTAAATGTTGAATGTAATTAATTGACCTGTCTTATCCCGAGTTGAGGTTAAGGGGGTTAAATAACCTCCTGTTTTTGCTCAAAATATCTTTGTAACAACTGTCGAGTAAAGCTGGGTCTTAAATAAAATCCGCGAGGTAGAGTCATCATAAGTTCCCCTTCTGGCCCAACTGCTTGAGTCAGAGCCCTGGCATTTGCTGCTTTTGGCCTTAGTTGCAGGGCTTCTCCCTCATGGGCGGTAATAGATTCCACTTCGCCCATTGAAATTTTTTCTATGATTTCAGAGAAATCTTTGCTTAGAAGGGCCCTTTCCTGATCATTGGGCTGCCAAAGAAAACCCTGTCCAATTCTTCGTTTTGCTAATGGAATATTATTGTCAGCTTCCACCGGGATCCATAACACATGATTGAGTTTTTTCCCCACGCTGGAATTTTCATAACTAACTCCAGACAGATCTGT
This sequence comes from Enterobacterales bacterium, assembly GCA_041556195.1. Lineage (GTDB taxonomy): Bacteria > Pseudomonadota > Gammaproteobacteria > Enterobacterales > 21-14-all-40-8. Next base: position 8,408 of record JBFFIY010000143.1, on the reverse strand, counting down.
TAATGGAGCCACAGATACATAGGTTGATTCTTTGGGCTTGCCTTGCGAGTTAAGTGGCAAAGTCTTTAGCTCAATCCCTAGATGGGGGAAATCCGGTTGAGCTAATGAGCCACTTTGCGCACCCAATGCCAATTCAATAAGTTGACCTACCCAACCTTTATTCTTTAATAAGTCATTGGGAACGATTTGTTGACAAAATTGAGCAACTTGTTCAATGGATAAACCAGCGAGTCTTTGCAAACGTATTATGAGTGCATTAACGGAATTTGGGGGATCTAATACAGGGTCCAGGATCATAAAAAGCTTCATTGAAAAGTGAAGAGTAACATGTCACTCTTCTCGGGTTTAACAATAACATCCATATTGCTTGCATTTTAACCTGGAAACCACAGTTTGAAGATATTCTGCGAAGTACGGTGGCATTCGGGTTTAAGCAAGCCATAAGATAACAGGCTACAGCTAATGATGCGAAAGATTTTCAAAGGTTTTGCTTATTTAATACTTCTAATTTTATTATCGGCTGCAGGCTATCAGGGTTGGAGTCGTTGGCAGCAATATAGCGACGAACAAGCGATTCAGGGATCACCTCAGGGGCAATTGCCTGGCATTGCCTCTCCTTTGCAATATTGGTTGCATCTCGACATAGATCCAAAAAAAGCGGTTTTCACCGGGATTGAAGAAATCGAAATAAAACTTCTGAAAGCTTCGGATCATTTCTGGCTTCACGGTAAAAACATAGAGGTGTTCTCCAGTGAAATTATTGATGCAAGTGGACAACACATGGAGGTGGACTACCATGAAAAAGGGCATTCAGGTGTTGTTAAAATCAGCTTTCCCCATGTATTGAAGCCTCAGACTATTCGATTGAAACTATCTTACCAGGCTGATTATGATGAAAAACTAGCTGGACTCTATAAAGTTGAAACCGCTGGTCGACCTTATGTTTTTACTCAGTTCGAAGCGACAGATGCACGCTTAGCCTTTCCCGGGTTTGATGAACCAAGATTTAAAGTACCTTTTTCAATAAGCCTGACCGTTCCAGAATTATTGGTTGCTGTAAGCAATGCACCAGAAAAATCACGTCAACCAGTAGAAGGCGGTATGGTTGAAATTCGTTTTGAAAAAACGCCTCCTCTACCGACTTATCTGGTGGCTATGGCTGTTGGGGATTTTGACCTGGTTGAAGCAAAAGCAATTCCTGCCAATGCCTGGAGAAAACAATCTATTCCGCTACGTGCCCTGGCTGTTAAAGGTGAAGGAGATAAGCTCGGATTTGCGCTATCGCACACAGCTGAAATTGTAACAGCATTGGAAAATTATTTTGACCGGGCTTATCCCTATAAAAAACTGGACTTAGTGGCGGTACCGGATTTTGCTGCTGGTGCTATGGAAAATGCCGGACTAATCACCTATCGCGAACAGATTTTGTTATTAGGTGAGAACCCTACTATTTCACAGAAACGAGATTACTATGTTATTCATGCCCACGAATTAGCGCATCAATGGTTTGGAAATTTGGTAACGATGCCCTGGTGGAATGATATTTGGTTGAACGAAAGTTTTGCCACCTGGATGGAAAATAAAATAGTGGCGGAGCTTTATCCCGATCTTCGAATTGATCAAGACTCAGTGAAAGAGGGGCACAGAGTTATGGGCTCGGATTCTTATGTTGCCACCCGTCGTATTCGCGAGCCTATTAATAACAATGGAGATATAGAAAATGCATTTGATGGGATCACCTATTCCAAAGGTGGTGCTGTATTGGCTATGTTTGAGCGGTTTCTGGGAGCAGAAGGTTTTAGACAAGGTGTTCGCTATCATTTAAAAAAGTTTGAATTTGGTACGGCAAATGCTGATGACTTTATTCAGTCATTAGGTGAGGCTTCTTCCCAGTCATTGGGTGTAGCTGCTGACAAGAAAAAATTGGTTGGAGCCTTTCGTAGTTTTCTGGATCAATCGGGTGTGCCATTAATTAAAACAGATTGGCAATGTCAAACAACAGATATAAAAGAGCCTGTCTCAGGAGATCAGGTTTCGGTCCGTGTGACTTTGAATCAGTCAAGATATTTACCCCTGGGCTCCAGGGGAGAAGATAACAGACTGTGGCAACTCCCGGTTTGTTTGACGGCTTATGGCGAGGGTTTTACTAAACAGCACTGTTTATTGATGACTGAACCAAGCCAATCTTTATTTCTGGAACTGGATCATTGTCCCGGGACGATACTGCCAAATACAGATGGCTCAGGCTATTACCGTTGGAGTTTATCTGAAAAAAAGTGGCTAAAACTTTTATCTAATCTTGAGAAGTTTAACAATGTCTCGTTGATATCAGTAAGTTCAAATTTACTGGCAGAGGTAAAAGCCGGACGAGTAAGTCCTTCACTATTTATTGCAGCTGCAGCAAATTTTGTGGCGTTAGAAGGTAGGGAAAATAAAGTGTTACCACTTGCAGGGTTGGAGTTTATTGCACAATATCTCGCTTTTGGTGTTGAAAAAAAATTGATGCTGGCTTATTTAAGAGAACTCTACAAACCCTTATTAGATGATTTAGGACTTGAAGCCGACACAGAGAGGGATATTTCTGAACCCGTAGTAACGGCAAATTTACGCTATAGACTGGTTGATTTATTTGCTATGAACTTGAAAGAACCCTTATTAAGAGAAACCCTTAAGACTAGAGGAGAAGCCTATATTGGATTTAATGATGTTGTTTATAAAATTAATGAAGATGTTATTAATGGCGATTTAGCCTCTATTGCCATGGGTGTTGCTGTTCAGGAAATAGGGAATCCTTATTTTGATGCATTAAAACAATTATTAGATGAATCGAGTGATGGCACCATTAGAGAAAGGCTGCTGGAAGCCATGGCGTTTGCAGATGACCCAAAACTTTCAGAAAGAGCGCTGGGTCTGGTTGCCTCGCTTGATACGCGATTAAATGAAAAAGGTATCATTATTTTTGGACAATTGGCTCAACCTCAAACCAGAGAATTAGTGTATCAATGGTTTAAAGATAAATATTCCATAATGTCTATGATATTGCCCGATAATTATTTGGCCTATATTCCTAAAATTGGTTCAGGTTTTTGTGATAACGAAATTAAAAAAGATTTACAGGCCTTTTTTGAACCAAAAATGGATGAAATCATCGGGGGAGCTAGAAATTTAGCTGAAACTCTGGAAAGAATAGAAACCTGCGCGGCATTGGCTGAAACGGTTGACAGGCTGGATATACCTGTTGAACTGTCTCAGGAATAGAACCGTTTCAGGGAAAGTTTATGAAAGATAAACACGCTCTAACATTTGCTAGTAGAGCCAAGCTGTGGAAAAATGGCTTAAATAATTATTTTGAGACAAACAAGTGATTGATTCAGAAGGCTTCAGAGCTAATGTTGGGATCATCATTACTAATCGGACAGGGCAAGTTTTTTGGTGTAGACGCTTAGGGCAAGATAGTTGGCAGTTTCCCCAAGGTGGTGTCAACGATGAAGAAAAAGTTGAAGATGCCATGTATCGTGAACTTTACGAAGAAGTGGGCTTGCAACCGAAAGATGTCAAAATTTTGGGTCAGACCAAAAATTGGTTGCGTTATCGACTTCCTAAACAATTGATACGCCAGCATTCGACCCCCCTGTGTATTGGTCAAAAACAAAAGTGGTTTTTGCTCAGACTGACTGCTGATGAAAGTAATGTAAATTTTGCTACCCATGAGAAACCTGAATTTGATGGTTTTCAGTGGGTTAGTTATTGGTATCCTGCTCGTCGTGTGGTTGCATTTAAGAGAGAAGTATATCGCCAGGCGATGATAGAACTGTTACCCTTTTTGATGCAACAACAACAATCACGCGAACATCCTTCGAGAAATCAACAAAATAATAAGCGTAAGCGTCGTTCCAGGAAGGGAAGACAAAGAGGGTAGGAATGTTATTAAAACTTCGTCAACTGGTGGAAAGAGTCAAAGAGGCAGAAGATGATGCCTCGGCTTTATTGAAACTAGTTACAGAAGTTAAGTCTGTAGTCAGTTCAGACACCTCCAGTTTATTTGTTTTAAATTATCGAACAGACCATTTCATCTTGATGGCAACTGAGGGGTTAGCAGCAGAAGCCGTGGGCCAATTACAGGTTCCTTCTGAAAAAGGACTGCTAGGTTATATTAGTCAGCGTCAGGAAAAGCTACGGTTAACGGATGCTTGTAAACATCCAGCTTTTTTGTTGATCCCTGATTTGGGTGAAGAACGATGTAAGGCTTATCTGGGCGTACCGGTTATTCATCAACGAAGAGTGGTCGGGATCCTTGTGGTACAGCAATATGGCCGCCGAAAATTTTCTAAAACGGACGAAGCCTATTTACTAACATTATCTGCACAGTTAGCTGAGTATGTCTCTAATCTAGCCCTGGAGCGATTACTTAATCCTCAGGATGGCTCACATGTAACTACTCGCTATTGGCAGGGATCTTCTACTTCAGTCGGGTTGGTGATAGGCCGACCATTTATTAAAATTCCCCTGACGGAATTATCGGATATACCCGACAGACCCTGTGTTAAACCGAAACAAGAATTACGCCATTTCAAAAAAGCACTAATAGCGACCCGCAAAGAATTAAGGCAACTGTCTCAACAATTGTCGCATTTGCTGGGAGAGCAGGAAATGGCACTATTTGATGCCTATGAACAGATGATTATGGACAAATCTCTGGGAAAAGGTGTTGAACAACATATCTTCGCTGGTCTATGGGCACCTGCGGCCTTAAGGAAAGTTATTTCGGGATTTCGACAACAATTTTTGGCTGTGGATGATCCCTATATTCAGGAAAGAGCCTGTGATTTAGACGATTTAGCCCGGCGTTTACTAACCCATTTACTCTCAGAAAATAAGCAGGAACGCCCCTTTCCTGCTAAGGGGATTTTGGTAGCCAATGAAATTTCTGCCACTATGTTGGCCGAAATTCCCAGGAATAAATTAACAGGAATCATATCTCTGAGAGGCTCTCCCACTTCTCATGCAGCTATTCTGGCCAGAGCTTTAGGCGTACCAGCTGTGTTTGGTTTAAAGTCAGCCACATTGGAGGAATTTCCGAATACCGACATCGTACTCGATGGTTATAGTGGTCATGTCATCACCAGCCCTGGAGAAGAGGTGCTGGAACACTATCAACAGCTATTAAAGTCTGAAAAAGCTCAGAATAGACAACTTGAGAAGATTAAAAGAGAACCAGCTATAACTCTTGATGGCTACAGGACTTCCCTGTTACTTAATGTGGGTATGGCGCTTGAATGGGAGTTACGCAAAGATGTTGGCGCTGAAGGTGTCGGTTTATATCGCACCGAAGTTGCATTTATGTTGCAGGAAAGATTTCCCAGTGAAGATGAACAGGCAAGTATTTATCGACAAGTTTTGAAGAGGATGAAAGGTAAACCTGTAGTGATCCGCACTTTAGATATCGGTGGTGATAAAAACCTGTCTTACTTCCCAATTAAAGATCGGAATCCCTACCTTGGTTGGCGTGGCATAAGAGTAATGCTAGATCATCCTGAAATTTTTCTGGTGCAACTAAGGGCAATGATTAAAGCCAACATCAAGTATCGTAATTTACAGATAGCATTGCCTATGATTGCTCATGTCGCCGAATTGGATGAAAGCCTGGTTTTATTTTATCAGGCCTATGAGGAAGTGTTAGAAGAAGAAGGATTAACTTCACAAAGTTATCCTCGCCCTAAAATTGGATTAGTAATTGAAATTCCTTCGGCGGTTTATCAAATAAGGACATTAGCCAAAAAAGTAGATTTTATTTCAGTGGGAACCAATGATCTAACTCAATACTTATTGGCCATTGATAGGAATAATGAAAAAGTAAGTGACTGGTTTGATTCTCTTCATCCCGCAGTATTAGAAGCCCTGCGTTTCACCATAGATGGCGCAAAAGCGGAAGGTAAACAGGTACACGTCTGTGGAGAGATGGCGGCAGATCCTCTTGGCGCGGCTTTATTAATGGCGATGGAAGTTGATGCTTTGAGTATGAATACCAACAGTCTGGCCAGAGTGAGACAAATGGTTAGAGCTATTCATTTAAGTGAAGTAAAGCAATTACTGGCTATTGCTCTATTAAAAGATAATGCTTCTGAAGTAAGGCTTTACATGCAACAACAATTCGAACGATTGCATCTTGGAGGTCTTATCAGGGCTGGTGGTTAACCTACTCATTACCTGGTATAGACACTAATAATAAAGAAAATACAAAGGAAAAAAAATGTTACCTGATCACGAAATTGCTAAACAGTTTTCCCCCAAGCCCATCGCAGAAATAGCTAAAAGTTTAGGTGTCACAGAAGAAGATTTACTACCCTATGGTACTGAGATTGCAAAAGTACATCTAAATGCTTTATCTCGACCAAGAAATCGCAGCAATCCCAGCCGTTTGATTCTGGTTTCAGCTACCACACCCTCTTCAGCAGGAGAGGGAAAAACCACAACTACCATTGGTTTAGCTCAAGCCTTTACTCAGTTAGGTGAGTCGGTTTGCATGGCGCTCCGAGAACCTTCTCTGGGGCCATGTTTGGGTGTCAAAGGAGGAGCGACAGGTGGTGGTTATTCTCAGATCATGCCAGCTGATAGAATCAATTTGCATTTTACCGGTGATTTTCATGCTATTACCACAGCCAATAATCTAATTTCTGCCGCAATTGATAATCTTATATATCAGGGTAATCCGTTAAATATCGATCCCCGTCAAGTTAGTTGGCGCAGGGTAATGGATATGAATGACCGTTCACTGCGTAATATCGTACTGGGTCTTGGTGGTAAAATGCAGGGAACACCCAGAGAAGGAGGTTTTGATATTACTGCGGCTTCTGAGGTGATGGCAATGGTTTGTCTGGCTAACGATCTACAGGATTTACGTGTCAGACTTGATAGAACCCTGGTCGGTTATACTTATGATGGAAATCCAATTTTGGTGGAAGCCCTGGGCATAACCGGTGCATTGATGGCATTACTTAGAGATGCCATGCACCCCAATTTAGTGCAATCTTTTGAAGGTACTCCAGCATTTGTACATGGTGGACCCTTTGCCAATATCGCTCATGGTTGTAATAGTGTTTTAGCAACTCGAATGGCTATGCAATTTTCAGATTGGGCGATAACTGAAGCCGGATTTGGTTTTGATTTGGGCGCAGAGAAATTTTTCGATATCAAATGTCGTTCGGCAGGCTTAGATCCTGATGTCGTAGTCTTGGTTACTACCATCCGTGCGCTAAAGTTACATGGGGGCAAAGATAAAAATGAGCTAGATAACCCAGATCTTGAAGCTGTCAGCCGGGGACTTGAGAATTTGGATAAACATATTGAAAATGTCGCAAAATTTAACAAGATGCCAGTTGTGGCACTCAATCGATTTCATTTTGATACCGATGAAGAAATTGCTTTAGTTGAACAAAGAGTTGAAAGGCATCAAGTGATGTTTGCTGAATCACGTCATTTTGCAGAAGGTGGAAAAGGGGCAATAGAGCTGGCGAAAAAAGTTATGGAAGCGGCACAAACCAAACGAGCTTTCCAGCCGCTCTATCCATTGGATATACCCGTGGCTGAAAAAGTACGCAAAATTTGCAAAGAAATATATGGGGCCGATGATGTTGGTTTTACCAAGGAAGCAGAAAAAGATTTATTGCATATTAAACGGCTTAATCTGCAAGATTTACCCGTCTGTATTGCCAAAGCCCCCAGTTCATTATCTGATGATCCAACGCTTCATGGCAGGCCACGTGATTTCCAGGTGACAGTTCGAAATATCCAAATCAATGCAGGAGCAGGTTTTTTAGTGGTGTTAACTGGTAACATTATGAGAATGCCGGGTTTGCCCAAAAAGCCTATGGCTAATCAAATTGAATTAACAGTCGAAGGTAACATTGAAGGAGTGAGTTGAGGTAGGGGGGATCACTTCTTCCGGTTAAATATTATGAAAATGGACAATTTCAACGAAGGTGTTGGTGTTTTTCTTAGCATGCAGTCATTTAACGTTAAAATTCAAAATATAGAAAAATTAGTTCACTAACAAAATGGTAGTGGCGCAGTTATTGCTGTAATAAAATTATTAGAAGAGATAGAACTGACATTGATCAGACCCAAGGGCAACTTTTAGATGGATTCAAAAGCTAAAAAACTTAAGCTGGTCATTTTAAGTGTGGGTAGTTTATTAGGCCAGAATATACTACATGTGCTAAACAATAGGCGAGATAATTTTGAGGTTGTTGGTTTAAACTCTGAAGCTACTCACTTTCCGCACCAAATTAATTCAATCTATTCTTTTTTGTGCGATATATCTCACAAGGTTTTCAGCCATAGATCAAACAATTTATGGCGAAAAGATCAAGGCTTAGCTGCTCCTTTTCTGGAATAATCAAACGATATTC
>JBFFIY010000142.1:0-12656 GCA_041556195.1 Enterobacterales bacterium | reverse complement strand
GTTATGGCATTATCTCAGAAAAAGAATAAAGAGGTTTTGATCTATTGTCCATTCTTGTTGTGATCGATTGACCATTCTTGTTGTGATCTTTCTCTTACAAAAAAGTTCTCTTGTCAGAATTTTGGTGCGGAGTGTGGGTTAGACAGTTGGTTACAGCTATTAGCGGGAAAGGCATGTAGGCTTTTGAATAAAAAGGTTAAGATCAGTAACTTGAAAACATTCATCGGGTAAATAACTCTTCTTATTAGTTGTTGTGAATGATAGCGAGGCAGAATCTAGTTCCCGAAATTCTGTCTCCAGTAAATGACGGGTTTTTTTCCTGAAAATATACCAAATGTTGCGGTAGCTTTCGCATCATCATCTATTGTAATAACTCCATTTCCATCAAAGTCATAGGTAAACCAATCGGGAATATTGTCTATAGTGACATCTATCGAACCATCGTTGCCAACACCGGGAGCCGTTAATGTCAGTAACAAGATTCCATTGCTAATAACGGGTATAGGCATTGTGGCAAAATTCGTTTCACCCAGAGCCAAATTACCCAGAGGGTTGTCCAGAGTTGCGGTGGTTAAGGTACAGCTATCATCGACATTTAACACAAATTGCGCCCCATCATAATATTGTGCTTGCCCTACCATGAGTAAATCATCAAGTTCAGAACCAAAAGCATTTTCTAAAAACCAGCGTCCCCAGCGGATATTGGTATTGCCGATGTTTGAGCTGACAAAGGGATCGGCAGCATTGTTATTGTCAGGATCATAGAAAGCGCCATCACTGTCAGTTAAGTCTAAAGTGGTAAAATTTAATGTCACATCTGCGTCAAAGGGAGCATCGTTGTTTGGTCCGGGTAATAAGGGAACCGGGACTGGTGCAAATTTATTATAAGTGAATTGATCACCATTGACGGTATAAATAGCTGTTCCATCGTAGTTAGTCGGATCAACGCTTGTATCACCTGCCAAATTTAAGGTAGCAGCAAAAGCACCCGGGAAAGTGGCGACTTGATTGTTATAAGTACGGGTTGATAACAGGTTCGAGTTTAATTTCCAGAAGTCCTGAGCGCCAAGTCCATCACCTCCATAATTTTGAGTGACAATCCCAGCAGTGTTTAAAGCGGTGAGTGTTAGTTGAGGGTTTAAGCCAACATCAAACCCAAAAGATTGATCCTGATAAGTAAAGGTACAGGTGGCATCGGTAAAAGCAGGCGCATTGTCAGTTAATGTGAATCTATCAGGAACAAACCGGCCAATACTGCCACTGGTACCTGTTGGTGCAGTTTCGGTTAAATAGTTTCCAGCGCCAGGATCTGCTGTGAAATTGAAAACACCCACTTCGGAAATGGTTTGGCTAACAGTCGCTGTTCCTCCTGTTACGATATCAATGCTGGTTACTCCCAAGTTGCCATTGGAGCCAGCAACAGGTGCGACAAGAGAATGACTTAATGAAATACCATTTTGTTGAAAATTAGGTGTTGGGCTATTGGGTATAGGTGCGGTTGCGGCACATGCTGCTGTAACAGTTAGATCAAAGGGGGCACCAGCGGCAATAAAAGCGGAACAATTTGCATCGTTGGTGGGGCAGCTTGATGTGGGCAGAGGGTTAGAAACAATTAATTGCGCCGGAACGGTCACAAATAAATCCGCTCCCAGCATTCTTAACCCCGCCTCAGCACCTGTGCCATCAAAACTGGCATTAAGTCTAAGCTGTCCCGCATCTGCATAATTCACCGTAAAATTAGCTTCTCCGTTGCCATCAAAACTAACGGGTACCGAAGTTCCTTCACTGGTTGCTATCAGCCCATTAAATGCACCATGAGTGAGATTGAGCTGCGGTGTTCCTATGACTGGACTTGGGTCAACGTAGTCGGTCCAAAACTTCAATGTTTTGCTAACAGAAGCAAAACCCGGCACACATTGTTGCGTTATAATGTCTTTACGAACAGCGCTGATTTTTACATTGAGAGAAGTTGCACAGGATGTCTGGTTGGGTACGTCAAACACAAAACCACTATCAAAAAACTCAATATTACAGCCTGTAAGGGAGCCGGTACATTGTGTTAGGTTCACAGCAGCTGGAACAGATGTCGATGAAAGTGTAATGACTTCTGCTGCGGTGTGGTTGAGTGAAATCTGTACCCCAGCGGCACTGTTGGCAGGAATGAGAATTGTGGCAGGTGTCCATACTGAAGGCAGGCCTGTGGCAGCTAAAGTTACCGTGGTATCAATGGTGGCTGGCACGGTACAGGCAGCATCACCACAGGCTTTAACGGTAAGTATTTCTGCATTACAGGTTAAGCCAACACCATCATGAACTATTTCGATATGATCAATAACAGCAGGTGCGCTACAAAACCCACCAAAATTAGTATTTCCCACAGCTGTGGCATCGTAGGTGACGCTGGTATTATTTCTTAATCGAATATCATCGCCGGTAACAGCCCCAATCAGTTGAGTACCATTTTGTAGGTCAACATCTCCCTGGGCAAAAACTATTGCAGCAACATTGCTGTTATTATCAAAGGTAATGTCTCCAAAGCTGGCGAGAAATAATTTAGAAGGATCACCTGTAATGCCACCATTTAAAATAACATCCTGATCAAAAAACATCTGTGTTCGCGAGATTATTCTGACTGTACCTGCCCCTATGACGTTGATTTGTGCATCTCTGCCAAGAAAAAGATCATCTATCCAGTAGGTTCCAGCGGTTAAATTGAGAACCGAATCTCTATCGGCAAATAAAGAAGAGATCCAATAGGTGGAAATGCCGGCGTTGCTATTGAGAGTGGCATTTAGGCCTACATTTACATTGATATAGTTTGCCTGTCCTGCTGTACCCAAAGAGCCGGTTCCATTGTTATTGACGGTTAGATTCACGCCTCCCGTTTGAGTTTCAAACGCGCCTAAAGTCATAGCTGGGACGGCACTACCTGATGCAAGGCAATCAGTGCCCTGACTAGTACAACTGCTGTTGCCACCATTATTATTGATAGAGCCCGCATCCAGGATCCCATCAGGGCTTCCACTTAAAAAGGCGTTATTATCAAATATAATCTCTCCTCCCGGATTATGGCTTTGCAAACCATCAGTAAAACTTGCGCTACAGGCCGCAGGTGGTGGTGGGGGCATGGCACACATATCATCAATATGCCAGTAATCGAAATCAGCGCCATTACCCGATGTCATTCGAAAGCGAATTTTTAGCGCGATGTGTAGTGCGTCATTGGGCAAAGAATAAACGCGATTAAAAATTTCACCTGCTGTACCTGCTCCGGTGAATGTTTCTAATATGACCCAGTTATTCGAGCTATTCAGATATTCAATCACTAAATTTTCGCCGGTATCGGGATCTTCGCTGAAAGCATCAGATCCTCGCCTGATCCAGAGACTTAAATCAGCAGCGGTTTCAGCGGACATATCGATGGTGCGAGATTCAACATTGACCCCATTCCAGCGTAAAAATAAGCTATTGCTGGCAGAACTAAATGTTTGATTGCCTATCCCAGCTGATCCACCAGCAACAGGTAAAACGCTCCAATTGCCCAAACCACCTTCAAAATCATCACAAAAACCTCCAACTATTGGTGGAGTCGCGGCTCTTTCAGTTAATACCACATCATCAATATGGTGATAGTCACAACCTACTATGTTCGAGGTGCAGCCAAATTGCCCATTACCACCATTATGTCGGTAACGAAATTGAAAATTGGCATGTAAGGCATCAGAGGGTAGCTGTAAAACCGGGGTTAAAATTTCACCTGGAACACCATCTCCGGCATATCGAGATAGCTCTATCCAAACATTGGAGCTATTGAGATATTCAACTACCAAATCTTCTCCAAAATCTGGATCTTCACTAAAGTTGTCATCTCCACGACGGAACCAAAAAGCCAGTTCTGCTGCAGCCACAACTGATAAATCAAAGCTTATGCTGGTGACTGTGATTGGATCCCAGCGAATAAAGAGGGAACGAGTTGGGCTATTAACCGCTTGAGTACTAATTCCTGCATCACCACCACCGGCATTATTGACAATCCAATCCACACCTAAAGTGGCACGTTCAAAATCATCAGAAAATAGTACATCTCCTGGCGCAGCATTTAGAGATGTTGAGATAAACGAGCAAGTCAAACAAAAAAGTAATACTTTAAACAGGTTCATCAGCCCTCCACCGAAATTCTAAGGTGTTGGGATACATAGTCAGCGCTGGTGCCGTAGGTGCCAAAGGTGGAAACTGCATCTAGCTCAAAAACAGGCACAACAACGCCATTTTCCATATAGGGTACAGCAGGCAAACTACAGCTAACAACAACAGTAAAACCTGCCAGATCACCATCTGCTGCCGCAAAAGTAAGGGTAGTAGGTGAGGCGGGGCAAGCACCAGCTACAGCAGGGTTTACATTAAATAATCCCCATTCCAGACCGGCTTGAGCCGCTTGATAAGCTCTGGCTTGTTGAATTCTCAGCACGCCACTCCAATAGGTTTCGGTTGAAGTTCGCATCATGTAAATCAATAACAAAGCAATTACCAACATCAGAAATAATGCCGCAACCAAAACTACTCCAGATTGTTTTTTTGGAAAATTGTAATGCTGGTAAAAACCCTGTATTTTTTTAGAAGTTATCATGGAGTATTCTCCACATGCACCTGTTGTACAAGGCGCACCCTTTCGCCATTTTCAACAACTGTGATTTCAAGGGTCAGCAGCCCATTTCTTTGTGCAGTGCCATTGGCATAACTAAACTGGCAGCTTTCTACCGCATCTGTAACAAGAGAGACATTTGCCCCAGCCGGCGCAGAGGGTTGTGCTACTGTGACAGAATAATTGCTAAAAAGATTCAGTTCAGCAGCATTACAAATAAACGAAACAGGGCCGGTTGTTGCAAATAATCTTTTTGAAGGAGAACCTGTTCCAGTGGGATCAAATAAAAAGCCGGTACTTAAAGTCATTTGATCCTGTTCACCATTATCAATGGATGTAACCACTGTCGCTGCAGGAGTAATGATCCCGATGGGCAGTGCAGAAGCTGCTGCCGCATATAAAAGTGTGGTATTAACAGGATTAACAACAAGACGCTGGCCGCTTACATCTGCTGGAATATTGCTAAATAAACTAAAATTGGCATCGATCTGGTTTGGGGTAAGATTTAAGGCATTGGCGGCAAGATCGCCATAGGGATAACGTCCGGCAAAACTAATAGGCATTAATTCAACTGCCGCGCCAGAAGCACCTATAGTCCTAACTCTCACGCTGTTGGGTACTGCCCGTCGTGCTTCACGTGCAATATGTGATAAAGCAGATTGTGCACGATCGATTAAAGAAGAGCGCACTTGCTGATCTTGAAAGATAATAAATGGTCGACCGATTATTGGTGCCACTACTGCGGAGAGGATCCCTAACAGGGTAATAACTATCACAAGTTCAATGAGGGTGAACGCTGTCGATTTGATTAAGAAAGCGGGCTTCATATCCAATCTCTTGCGCGGAATCCAGAAAGTGTAAAGTTTTCACCGGCAGGGGTGGTAACACTTACTTGAATACGCTGTGCATCAGTGGCAGCAATTCCGGTTAAACTGGTGGTATTAGAAATGGTTACGTCTACCTGATAGTTTTGCAGATTGGGTACGTCATTGCCAAATTGATCCTGGGGGCGAGGATCTGATAAGCCGTTGTAATGGCAGGTTTGATCATAAAGCCTTCTTTGGGCTGGTGTGGCGGTACAGCTGGCAACTGATTCAAAACTGCGTAAACGAATTTCTGCTAAATAAGCCTCTGCGATAGCCAGAGCCTGTTGTCGAGGTAAGGGATCACCGCTTCTACCCGCCATAGTGCCAAGTGCGCCTAATAATGTGGAGGCAACAATACCAATAATGATCATGGCAATGACAAGTTCTACAAGCGTCACCCCAGCTTGTTTGCTGAAAGATTTGCAGGGTTTTGGGTTAGGGTTAATGCACAAAACCTGTACCCCCTTCTATAGTAAAATTCTCTGAAACTTCTGCGCCTGTAAAGGTTAGCAAAATCGATGATTGCGTACCGGCAGCATTAGTGACCATGCCTGAAGGCAGAAAGAAAAAGCTTGAAGCTGGCAGACCGCCACCATCTATACTGGTCACAGAAATAGTAGAGGGTTTTTCAACATTGATATAGGCTTGGTCTGGTTCAGAGGGGCGTTTAACAGTAAAACTAAAATTATTAGAAAGTGGTACAAGTTGACAGTCCTGGTTTTGTTTAAGCTCAAAACCATTGGCCTGAAGATTAAACTGGACTCGGCAATTGCTAACCTCTGCCGTCAGTCGGGCATAACGTAATCCAGAAAGCAGATCCTGGATATAGAGTTTTTCATTAAAACTGGTGAGAGAGAAAAAGCGCGGGCCGACTACAGTTGCTAGCAGCCCGATAAGAACAATAACCATCACTAACTCAATCAGGGTAAAAGCCTTGTAGTTAGGCCTGGGTTTACACTGATTGTTTAAATAAAACTTTGCCGGTAGATGGTTATCATGCATTTTTCAAATAACTATGATTTCAAACAGCTCTAGCAACCAGCAGTTAGCCTGGTACCCACTGTTGCTGTACCACCAACGCCAGCTTCTGTATAGACAAAAGAGCATGTGGCAGGGGTTGGTGCGCCAACCAATTGTATAGTTACAGGTGATACTGCTCCGTTGGGAGTGTAATCTGCAGCATCTAGTTGAGCTGCTACTAAAATGCTTACAGCTGTAGGATAACCATTTGTAACATCGACAGCTGTGCCTTCCAGGTCGACAGGGTCAGCATTAGAAACTAAAAACTTAGCATGAGCAATAGCCGAAGCGGATTTTACTGCGCCAAATGCTCCATCAAGAGAAGCTATTCTTGCATCAGTGGTCAAATCAGCAAATCTCGGCAAAGCAAAAGCCGCCAAAATACCTAAAATTACAATCACCATAACCAGTTCGATTAGAGTAAAACCGCTCTGTTGTTTTTTTATTTGTGTTCTCATATTGTTGCTTCCTGTTGTCTTAAAATTAAAAGTTATAAATTTAAAGGTTAAAAGTTAAGGTTTTTTGTTTTGTTTTGTTTTGTTTTGTTTAAAGAATAGTAGTGCTCACCGCTCCATCTGAAAGGTTATAAATAATGGTACTTCCTTTGCCATCACGGGTATAAGTATAAATACAGGTGGTGGCCGGGCTGCTGACTAAATAATCTGCGCCACCACTAACCGCAACCGTTGGGGCACTGGCTTGCAATAAATTATTCCAGATATCTATACAGTCTTGATCACCGGGATCGCTACCTGTGCCGCCATCTATACCAGCAGGCCAACCAGCTTGATTAACGCCATCACCATCGGTGAGATCAATGGTGCCATTTCCAAAGCCGATAAGATCGAGATTATTGCCATTAACGGGATTAGCCAGACCACCATTGACTACCCACTGGGAATGAGCCAGAGCCACCGCAGACGCCAAAGCACCAGCAGCACCTTTAATAGCTGAATTGTGAGCCGGTTGAGTAGCAGACATAAATCGAGGCAGAGCAACCGCACCGAGAATGCCTAGGATAACTATGACCACAATGAGCTCGATCATGGTAAAACCATGAAAGTTTCTATAATTTTTTAAATCCTTATTCATACAATGGTTCGCTATTTTAATTTTTTTGAATTATTTCAAATAGTTCCTACAATTTAACTCATTTTAGACCAGTTTTTCTAGTGTTTTCTGATTAAGTCCATCTGATTTGAGTTAAATGGCCTGTTTTTAATGATTTTCTAATAAATTATTGTTAGTTTTTCCAATGATAGGGATAAACCGCCTCTAGAATCAAACCTTCAGCTCTTTGCCTGCTACCTGAAGTAAAAGGATCAGGTTCAAAAATGATTTCCACCTTTAACTGCCATTGTAGTTGATCTTTTATAGGGCCATTATGTTCAATTGCCTGTGGATAGGCCAATTTATAAATGATCAGTTTATTTTTTCGGTCATATAGCCATTTTTTCGATGGAATACTGGACCAGACAAATTGATCAAAACTCCCTAAGTAATTATCAAAGAGTGGTGTTGTTGCTAAATCAGGCTCTAAGCCTAATCGCTTTTTTCCTTCAGGCTTGTCCTGATCCCCAGTGTCATTAGTAAACCTTTTATCACTTAGCGTGTCATTGTCAAATGCACCAAACTCTATCCATTCAAACGGATTTGCCCCCTGCTGATCGGCTACCAGATGTTGTTTGCCCGTGACCACTAACTCGGAAAATTTCCAATTAGCTGCAGATCGTAGTTGTTTCACCCTGGTTTCTACGCTAATACTTTCCGCTGATTCTATAATATCTAATATGGTATAAACAAAATAACCCATCAAGGCAGTGACAAAGGTGATGATAGCAATGTTCTCAATACGCCCTCTACCCTGTTGTAGCATTGGATGAGCTTTTTGCATTAGCTTTTCTGGGTCATCAGGCCAAACATATCCCACATGGGTAAGAAAATACCCAATGCCAAAATTAATACCATAATACCCATGGCGATCAATAAAATGGGTTCAATGGCATCACTCAACTTTTTTAAGTCGTAATCTACTTCCTGTTCGTAAAAATCTGCCACTTCGTTTAATAAAGAATCGAGTGCCCCCGTTTGTTCCCCCACATTAACCATTTGCAGTACCAGAGGTGAAAACATACCTGATGCATTGGCAGTATGGGTAAAACTATCACCTCGTTCAATGCCGCCACGCATATTGACTACGGCTTTTTCAACGTATTTATTAGACACTGCACGAGATACAACGGTTAAAGATTGTAAAATGGGTACGCCGGCTGCGTAGGTCATTGCAAATGTTCTGGCAAAACGACCCAAGACTATTTTTTCAAATAATGGTCCCAATAATGGAAGTTTTAGCATTTTTTGATCCCATTTATAGTGACCATTTTCTGTTTGTTTCCAATGTTTTAAAGCAAAAAGACCACCAATGATCGCAATCAGTAGTACATGCCAATAGTTTAGAAAAAAATTGGAGGTGCCGATTAATATTTGCGTAGGAACGGGTAGGTCCGCACCAAATTTTACAAATAATTTGGCAAATTGTGGAATAACCATCATATTCATAACCACCATTGCAATTGATATGGCTAAAACCACCATGGTGGGATAACGGGTAGCCTGTTTGATTCTCTGTATGGTTACTTTTTCCAGCTCCAGATAATTGGATAGCTGTTTAAAAGCTTGATCAAGTAGGCCGGTGTTTTCACCGACACTGATCATGGCAACAAATAAAGGGCTGTATATATCCGGTTGTTGTTGCAAAGCGGCTGCCAGCGGAGTACCCGCTTCAAGTGCGTTTTCAATTTTTTTGAGGGATTTTGCTAATAAGGGATCCGAAGCCGTGAGTGCTAAACCATTGATGGCCTGTACCGTTGGTACCCCAGCTTTAAGGAGTGAGCCGAGTTGGCGACAAAACATCACCAAATCTTCAATTTTTATTGATTTTTTTCTGGAAAAACTAAGGTTATTAAAATCTATACCTTTGCCCACTTCAGGTTTTTCGTTAATCTCAATGGGAATAACCTGTTGGCCAGATAATAACGAAGCCACAGCATTTTCTGAGGCGGCCTCAACCTCCCCTTTAATTTCCTGGCCTGAGCCATCTCTGGCACGATAAGTATAAATACTCATAACTAGTCTTCTTCAGCCTCAACCACTCTAAACACTTCATCTAAAGAAGTGGTGCCACTGGTGGCACATTCCAGAGCAGATTCCAGCAGTGGTTTATAACCTGCGCTACGTTTGGCCGCTGTGGCAAATCCTGCCGGGTCACCTCTGCGAAGAGCATCTGCTGTGGCTTGATCGATTTCCAGCATCTCAAATAAGCCTACTCGCCCCCTATAACCTGTTTGATGGCAATGATGGCAGCCTTTGCCGGTATAGAATGCAGGAAGCTCGATGGCCTCAGGATGTTGACTCATTAACCAGGCTTTGTCATTTTCATCTGGAATGTATTCTTGTTTGCAATGCGTACAGATGCGTCGAACCAGTCTTTGTGCCAAAACGCCTTTAAGTGATGAAGCTACCAGATAGGGCTCGGCTCCCATGTCCATTAAACGCATAGCCGTTGTAATGGCATCATTAGTATGCAGAGTTGATAATACCAGATGTCCGGTCATTGCTGCACGTAAGCCTATTTCGGCGGTTTCCTGATCCCGCATTTCTCCAATTAGAATAATATCAGGATCCTGTCGTAGTGCAGATCTTAAAATAGTGGAAAAGTTAAGATCGATTTTTGAATTGACCTGTACCTGATTAATTCGTTCCAGCCTGAATTCCACGGGATCTTCTGCGGTGATGATTTTTTTTCCTGGCAAATTTAGCTTTCTTAGCGCAGCATAAAGGGTGGTGGATTTACCACTACCCGTGGGACCGGTGACCAATACCAATCCATGGGGTTTTTTAATCATTTTTTCAAAACGATGTTTTATATCTTCTGGCATACCCATAGAAGATAGACCAAGCAGCCCTTTGGACTGATCTAATAATCTCATAACTACAGACTCACCATGTGCCACAGGCATGGTGGACATCCGCACATCAACCATGTGATCTCCGACACGAATATGAAAACGGCCATCCTGTGGTAATCGTTTTTCTGATATATCAAGTCCGGCCATAATCTTTAAACGCAACACCAGTGCTGGAGCAATACGAGCTTCATCTAATACTTGTTCTTGTAAAACACCATCGACACGCTGCCTTATACGAATTTTTTTCTCTTCGGGTTCAATGTGAATATCTGAGGCCTCTGCCTGTATCGCATCTTCAAACAGGGTTTTTAATAATCTGACAACCGGTGCATTTTCCAGATCGTCATCAACTGCAAGTAACGCCAGGTCCACATCGGTGCTGGCGAGTGCATCATCCAGTTCTTCAGCAATGGATCCAATTTCATCAGTTTTACGGTAGAGATTTTCTAAAGAATTAACCCAATCTGACTCTCGAATTACCGCAGTACGTACAGTTTTTCCAAGTTGGTTCTGAATATCATCAATGGCATAAATGTCGGTGGGATCGGTCATCCCGATAAGAAAATCTTCAGGCGTTTCTTCCAGTACCAGAGCTCGAAAGCGACGAGCCTGAATTTCAGAAAGTTTTTCTACAGTGACGGCTTGTAGGGGAAAATTAGATAAGTCTATAAAAGGGATCTTTAACTGTTCGGCCAGCAAACCTAATAATTTGTGCTCAGTGACAAAACCTAACTGTATGAGAGCCGCTCCTAATCTTCTTCCACTGGATTTTTGCTCAGTTAGTGCTTGTTCGAGTTGACCTTGGGTGATCACACCTTCATTAACGAGCAAGTCACCCAAACGAATTCTTTTAGTTGCCATCACGAGACTCCAACTTTTTTAACTGTTGATTGACATACTGCCTTGATTTTGAAGTAAGACCGCTGGATTGACGAGCTTGTTGAAAAGATTGTTTGGCAGATTCCAGTTTATTCATACGTTGCTCTGCAATTGCCAGACCTAACCACCAGGGGCCATGTTCAGGTTGAGCTTTAGTGAGTTGCTGATATTGGTTGGCAGCCTGCTCAAATTGTTTTTGTTGACTCAATAAACCTGCCAATAAACCGTAGTAACTGATATGTGTCTTAAGCTCAGGTTGTAATTTTAATAACCATTGCCGGGCTCTAATGGGCTGTTTTTCAGCGATAAGAATTCTCGCTTTCCATTCCACTAATTGTGCCTGTTTTGGGAAAAGCCTCAAACCATCATCTAATAGGATATTTGCTTGCCGGGTTTTGCCCTGTGAAATTAACAAAGCAATTAATTGTGTTCTGGCACCTTCCAGATCAGGTGCTAATTTCAGTGCTTGCTTAAGCAATGAAACTTCCTGGTTGGGATAACGGTTTGCCTGACGCCAAAGCGTTTGAGCTTGTTCGGCAGCGGACAGGGTGTTGGTGTTTTTTTGAACACTAATTTGTGGTTCATTAATGGTTTTGTCCTGACTGGGTGTGCGAGAGTTGGTTTTGCTTGAGTCAGTTATTTCAGTGTTGATGTTGTCAGTGGACAGGGCAGCGATATTTTTAATTTGATTAGCTTTTACTGGATCCGAAGTTTTTGTGGGCACAGAAGCTGTAACTGGCAAAGTGGATTGTTGGTGAGCCTCTTCTGTTGATGGTTTTCCAGAGCTTTTTGCTAAACTGTTCTTCTGAACCGTAACTTTGAGTAAATCCGCAGCTTTGTGTTTTTCTGCGTCAGGCTCTGCTATGTCAGATTTTGCTATGTCAGATCTTGCAGTCATTGCAACCTGTGTTAGTTGAGAGTCTGGTACAGAAGATCCATGAGTTGCAATGTCTTTAGTTTGAGAGTTCGCGATCTGAGAGCCAATTAATACCGGGATATTTTCAGTGTTATTAATGGATTGTTTTTTTAAGGTGCTTTTAGTATTTGCGACATTATCTGTGACACTATCAACGATACTATTTTCGTTCAAAAATGAATCAAGGATCGGCAGCAAACGATAGCTCCATACTAATATTGCAATCACGGCTCCTATCAGCAGAACCCATAAAAGTTTAAAAGAGTATCTACTTAAAGAATTACCACTTTTAGAGGTTGCTTTGACCGAGTCTAATTCAGGTTGGTTGAGAGGTTGGTGTTGATTTAAATCTCTCAACATTTGAT
>JBFFIY010000141.1:0-12862 GCA_041556195.1 Enterobacterales bacterium | reverse complement strand
TTACATGTACCCGTAACTGTTCAGGTTGCCTCTAAAATGAGTCAGATCGAGGCAAAAAATGTGAGTATACTCGATTATTTGACCATTTTTGAACGATGAGATGGCTCATTTTAGGGGTAAGCTGAATAGTTACGATTTAAATCCCATTAGAGCCAAGATAGCAAAGACACCAGAAGGCTCTGACTACACCTCAATTCAAGCCCGTATAAAACAAACCAAAAATAAAGAAAAAGCCACCTCCACCTTACTCGACATGACAGGAGATAATGCACAAAGCACAGGGCTACAGTTATATTTAAAAGACTACCTGGAATTGGTGGATTGGACTGTTTTTTTGCATCCTGCAAAACCAGCATACATCACATCCATGTGAATAAGTGGAAGAGCGATAAGAGAGAACAAAAGAGGTTCAATCCCCAACCATTTGGCGCCTATACTAAAACGATTAAACATGGATCAAACTCTGTGGTTAAAACAAGTTAATTACTTCGGAAAAAGAACGTTTAGAGTTGCTGGAAGTACTGAAGTCATCAAGGAATTCGCCACTAAAGTAGGTCAACAATGGTTTCAAGGACAAGGGCATAGAAAACCAATTTTACAACTTTGACTCAACAAAAAACGTAATCATACAGAACGAGGCATTAAAAACTCGCTATTCAAATATGTCTGGAAAAAGGTAAATGTACGCTTTTGAGTGAAAACATAAGGTAATCCAATCTAATGGTATTAGATTGGATTGATGTAACATAAAACCAATGAGAAACTACTAGCCTATTCTATTGGTTTTAAAGTTTGGGTGTCCCATAAGGTTTCTTTCACGCTCTAATTGTTTTTGCCAAAGAGAGTTTGTGTTAGCAAGCGCAAACGATCGCCGAAATCGGAAGCGCCGAAACCTGTCAGCATCGCGAGCCCCAGCCACCATAAATTATCGTGCTCCATCTGACTTTCCGTTCCAAGAAACAGTTCTGCCTTAACCAGAACCACTACCAAAATTCCGAACAGAAAACCAAGTAATGGACGCAGCGCATACCAAGGCCACCAACGCTTTAAATCCAGCTTGTTTTTGATACAGCTAACTCCAATGAAATTGGATATAGACCTGATCTGTACTCCGACCAACCCCCCGATTCCAGCTAAAATCATCAAATAATAAAGTGCGGGATATGAATTGGCGTTAGCGTTGTAGGCAAGCCTGTCAATTGCGCGATAAAAGCTGTCAGCCTTTTTTATTTGAGTATCATCCGCCTTTCCATCAATCCTGATCAGGGCAAGAAGATTCTTTTTTAGTTCGTTATCTATCGGCCCTCGATGCAGCAGCTTCGATTGTTCATGATCCACCAAAAAAGAAGCGGGCCCTGATGCTAGGGTAACACCCGGCTCCGCTTTCCAACTTACCTTGATTTCGTTTGCTAATGACTTATCGTAAAGCTGCAGAACTTGTTCACCCAAGTAAAGAAAAATAAAGGTAACAATAAACAAACACAAAACGACGAAGAACTTCTGGCGACCTGTTGCGGGCACATATACTTCCTCTTCAATCACAACTGGAGCAATGGGCGCTGAGGCGACACTTTCATTATTTGAAGACGCAAGGTTTGATGGGGAATTGACTGCCATAATAACGCTCCTTAATTGGTGTTATTCAACTTTGCTCGACCGAGTGATTTAAAAAAGCCCGGAAAACTCCTGTCGAACGGTTCCCGCTTTTCTCCGGCAGGAAGTGGTTTATCTATATACTCGACAATTCGCATTATCCTGAGCATTGCGTAAGTGTCAAGCAGGTTTCTGTCAATCGTACCGTATTTTTCTTTCCAACTCTGCTGCATAGCTGTAAAAAACAAATCATCCGCGCTTGACGCATAACAATACCCGAGCGATAAAAGAGGGTCACCCGAAAGAACGCCTTCAAAGTCAATTATGGCCGCTAGTTTTTGAGATGGTGAGAGGATGATATTTTCGGGTCGTAGATCACTGAAAACCAATGATGGCTCAACCTTCCACCAAACTTCATCGAATTCTCGAAAGAGCTGCTCGAGTTTATTTAACTCCGCTTTTGAGCAAAATGTAATCTTGGATTGACGTGACAGCGCAGACTTAAAGGAGCCCTCTACAAATTCCTGCCACGAACGACTGTTCGCCCGGTTTTTCGCGACAATCTCGCCAAAACCTTCTTTTCTTATACATGCCATTACGTCGATAGCCTCAACTAGTTCTCGACTGACAGCCAACAACTGGGTAGGGCTTATCTTTCGAAGTTGAGACGCTAAGGTTTGCCCATCGACATATTCGTAGATCATGTATCCCATATCGCATTTCGGCCCTGTCCGTGAGTCGGTAATTACCGTAGGAGTCTTAATACCTGCCTCCCTACATTGACGAATCACGTCCGGCTCAAACTCAACAATTTGCTCCCGCCCCATGGGATAGAATCGAATAACATATTTGCCCTCGGGTATTCTTACCAAAAATTTATATGTCATCACTCCTTCGGCAATGGATTCTATTTGCACGGGCCCATCACCTTTTATTTCGCGAAAAATATCAGTGATGTTGTTTTCGATAGCTGTGTCGATCATATTGTCAAACTTCCATTTCCTTTAACGGTTTCAGGTAAAAATCGTTGGGCTTAAATAAATACCTGGTGACCACGTCCACTTCAATACGGTATTTGATGTGGTCATTCAGCCATCGCAGCGTAACTGGCTCAATGTCCAGATTCAACAAGGCGGCATAATGGAGAATTCTGAACCAAAGTACCGTAGTGCGGTTCAGTGGATGGCCAGGACGGATTGGTTCATCTGGGTAATCGAACCGAACCATCCTCAAAACCCGATCGCATAAATCCCGTATTCCGTCCTGCGGATCGTGTACGCGGCCGTTACGTAAATTCAAGGCAATCGCGTTTCCGGTAAAGTCGAACTGGTTCAAGACATCGGTAATACTGCTACAGTAACTGAGTCCGTTAAAAAATGCTGATATCGAAATAACGTCCGCGTAATCCCCTTCCGTCGAGTCCGGAAACCATCTTGGCGAGCCGAAAGGCCCCTCGATGACCCGACCATGCTTTTTGAGGCTGGAAATGATCTCAGCAAAGTCGCCGCTTCCCAGAAAGAAGTCGAAGTCTTTAGGGAGTCCAACCCTTTTTAGCAAGATATCCCTGATAGCCCCCCCGGCCAGAAAAAAATCTGCCTCTGGGTGACTATTCATCACTTCGAGTATCGATCTATAGCCTGACCAGGTCGATAGCTGGGCATCCACTTTGCTTCGAATTCCTAGACTGCCATACGGTTTATGATTCATAGTTGACTTTTTTACTGGTTCTAGCAGCGAATTAATTCGTTAACTGGGAGCTTATTTCTATTTCATTATATTATATTATATTTGCATAATCCCTTAGTCGCTGGTTCGAGTCCAGCCAGGCTTACCACATTTATCAATAATTTATAAACTAACAAGGAAAGGCACTATCCTTGACATCATCCTATATTCCTGGCTTCTAAATAGAAGTGCCTGTCCCTTTCATGGCATGGGTGTCCTGCAAATTATCAGAAGACATCCTCAATCAGCATTCTCTCGTTTAGATTCCTGCTTTTAGGCAAAGGCAGGGTATATTTTTTTGTCAGGCGTAATTTTTAAAAAAAACTGTGGTGGCATGAAATTTTCATCGAAGTTTCTAAGCGCTTTCAAGCATAAATCTCTACGCGCAGGCTCAATGTTTTTTAACCCAATAGCTGTAACTTTCTCTCTTCCCTGAGTGTAAGCATCAAACATTTCTTTAGAAATACAAATTGATTTTTTATGCCTTCTCCAAATCGTATTTGGTGTTTTTGTATCTATAAAATCTATTTCTGCAATCACCTCAATTTTTCCAGTTGGTAAAGTTGAATAAATCCACAAAGTAGAGCCGATAGGCAACTGCATACTTCTTGTTCTTATCTCAACGGTCTTCTTCCCAGAAAGAATGTCTTTAACATGAATTGGCCTTATCGAAATTAGTGCGCTACTCACTATGGTAAACCTCTTTCAAAAGTATAGAAAATGTAGGGTATTCAACCTTTTCAACTGTCACTAGGTTGGCGTTACTGATTATGCCTCTTTTCTTGGCATCCTGAAAGCTCAATCTGTGAGGAAGTATTTTGAAGTTATCAAAAGTAAAAGCGTGTAGACGGCCTTTGCTTGATTTTGCAATTTCATCCAGTTTGGTTTTACTAAGCACGCCTTGTCTACTTAACTTTAACAAGGCCTCATTAACATCCATGAGACTGGAAAATGTTATACGGGCCAATGCAAAAATCTGCTGTATACTATTCTTTCCTGAAACATAAAAGGCAATTATACAGCCTCTTTTGAAAAAACTTTCCCTAGTGACAGATCTAAAATAGGCTTTTTCAAGAAGAAAGGTTATCTCGTTAGAAGGCAATAATTCTAATTGATTTCGCAAATCTCCCAAAAGTTCTTTTGCATACCCCTCTTGAATTGGCAAAAGAAGACAGTGTCTACCTTTTGGAAAAATGAAACCGGGTGAGATCAGCGTTTCGAAGTCAAACAAACTTAGACACTTAGAATAAATACTTGCCTTTGATTTTATAGGGATGCCTGTATTCACTAACTCCTTCATCGACGGCATAACAGGCGGAATATCAAGGCCAGTTAATTCCTTAAACGAAAAACAAAAAACAGGCCAGTTCTTTTCGTCAATAAATCCATTGAATACAACTTTTGACCATTTGCCGGTTTCATGGTTACGGGTAAATCCTCTTTTACCAGCAGTATCGATTGTCATAGATTGTTTTGGACTTACGGAAAGTACAATTCTAGATAAGGCCATAATAGGAGTATCCCTAATTACAGATTCAAAAATATGATCTATTGCTGTTATAACTCCAAGGCTTTCTTCGTCTACATATATGTGGAAATCTATTGTGTTATTTAACCCCGTAGGTAAATTCCATGACGAATACCCAATTATGGTATTGCCTGTAGAAATTAGTATTTTTTTTACTGCCGCATTTCCTGGCGATTTTGTCACCAATAGCCTAGATTCATTTTCTGTTTTTCCAAAATACGATACAAATTCGATTGCTTTATCAATAGTTTCATCATCAAGTTTACTAATTTTAATAGTCTCTTTTGTATTGCTTGAATTTATTTCTCCTTCAAAACCAATTCCGCCTCTATTCAAAATTTCGTCTGGAGAAATTATTGAAATTCCATATTTTTTCTTAAGTAAAAAATTGCTTTCTAAAAGCTTCCTTTCTCTTGTAATCAATCCTTGGATTTTATTGACTATACAATAAGCTATATGCGTAAGGTCAGACTCGTCATTTTTGAAGTTTTTTCCATTTAAAGATCTCTGAGGGAAAATGATTCCTCGTAACTCGTCACTAACAATTTTGATTTTTTCATTGCTACAACTTGGTAATGTAGGCAAAGATTTTGCTAATTGTAAAACCGGATCGTTTTTATTATCAAAGGAAGTCCGCTCTAACTCGGACTTAAACTCAGGCGTCACACATAATGTAAACAATCCACTCATAGATTGACTAATTATCTGAAGAGATTCATTCGAACCCTGTCTGTTTTTAGTAATATCAAATAATGGGTTGATATCTAGTGCATAAGTAGGCGTTACAAACAGCGGGCAATCTAAGTATGAGAGGACTGTTTCTGCTTGCGTCTCAATTCCTGTAAGCAAATCTGTAGTTTTAAGTTGGTATGATCTAACGTTTATTATCCGTTTTGTTGTTTTCCCACCTTTACTCTGAATTGTTAATTTAAACCCAGACTTATCCCAAAAATGATTCGCCGGTAAATCTGCAGCAACTTTAGCGTTAATACAGCGGTAGTTGTTTTTTTCGCCATACAATATTAGTTCGTTCAGCAACTTTTTACCTAAACCACAACTCCTAGAATTTGGACTAATAAATAGTTGGAATATTTTTATGTAGGGGTAAACACCACCGAACATCAAATACCCTGATATAAAATCACAGTCTCTGTCCTTAGCAACCCAAAGCTGTCCTTTGAGAGCCAATTCGTCATACGCAGATCTTGCAAGAAAGCCAAATTCTTTCCGATGCTGATCTGCAAATTTCTGAACATCATCAACGAAATTTTTCATTTCATTATAAGTTTTTAGTATTTCCATGCTGAATATAGAATCCTATCTCGCAATACTTACATTTCATAATGACAAATATGTCACCTTTCAGGTACTTTTTAGGTTCTGATTTATATCTATCCATTGAAACACAGATGTATAAAAAAGCATTATAAAAGCCCTAAATGCACACTCTTTACTATTTTGTGCTTTTCCACTTAAATATGCTTCGGGAAGCTGCATTAGTTAGTGAACAATTCGTTCCGCGGGTATTACATTATTAAAACAATCCCTGAGTGACAAATAATTTCCATAGTGGACTTCTCCTAGTATATTTTCAAACCCCCAACTTGAGTCGGATATTTCGCAATGGATTTTTTTATCTTATCATCGAGCATTCTACCCGAGGAACTCATATTGATAAGTAGAGAAAAAATTTTCTAACAACAAATCGAACGTTTGCTTTTGGTTGCGCCGGCCAGTTGAATTTACGGTCGATTTGAGACTATCACATTTTGCATCCTAATGTCCGCTATAAGTTAACACAAGATCAAGGTACGTCTTTTGATTACTTCAATTTCGCCCGCTTTGCGTCAATAGCAGTCAATGTTTATTCTTTTACAAGCACCACCACATGCGATTTGCCGGAACCTCAACCTCTTTCTCTGCCTAAATCTAACATAAAAAAGATAAAAACCTTGCAATAAGCGGAAATCTGTCGGAATAGTTCACGTTTTTATTGAAAATGGAGCCAGGTAACCAAGGTTTGAAGCCTGGTATTAAAGATAGGTTGTCCTGCAAATCTTTAGCTGCCAGTCAACCAATCAACGATCCTGGCTTTGAGTATTAATTTATCGATGTCCATTCATTTTGCTCAGTGTGCTTTTGATTATTTTGGAAGCAGGTTTTGATAAAGAAAGGCTTTGATTAACCTACCAAATCAAGATGTGGGTATCAATAACGAACATCAGGCATTTTCCCAGTCGTCTTCAGAAACAGGAGTTGTCGCAGCTTCATACTTTAAAACTGTACCTTTTAGTAAGTCCAAAGGTTCAGTTTCTTTACGTCTAAGCTTACGGATCTCTAAAGTAGGCTTTCCACGATCAGTAATAATTTTAGCTTTACCACTTTGCTCTACCTCTCTTAGAACTTCCAGAGCATGGGCCTTAAATTCGGATTTTGAGATCTGTTCCATAGTGATACTCAATAAGTGGCGGTTTGATATAGTTATTATGTGCTGCATGGTGGCTATCTGCAACGGTCATTTTAAATTCACTCTACTAACTTGTTTAAAGGTCTATTGATTGAGGTAATTCAATGTCTGTGATATTAGTATCTAATGATTCCATATTCTAATGATTGAAAGGTATTAGCATTCAATGAAATTTCCACAAATAGGTCCCGCTGTTCTTGTAACTGCCGCTTTTATTGGGCCAGGTACGGTTATTACTGCCAGTCTGGCAGGCGCCAATTATGGCTTTAGTCTTCTCTGGGCATTATTATTTTCTGTTATTGCCACCATTATTTTACAGGAGATGGCTGCAAGGTTAGGTGTTGTTACTCAGCAGGGTTTGGGTGAGAACATTCGTTGCACATTCCAGAATCCGTTTTTAAAGGCGATTGCGGTTGTTCTCATTGTGAGTGCAATTGTGGTTGGTAATGGGGCTTATCAAAGTGGCAATATTTCTGGAGCCAGTCTCGGGCTTGCAAGTATGCTGGGATCTTCTGAGTTAATCGGCATTAATACAGATGTGATCTGGCCTATACTAATAGGAGTGATTGCATTTGGGCTGTTATGGAGTGGAAGTTATAAGCTTATTGAGAAGGCTTTGATTGTTTTGGTTGGTTTGATGAGCCTGACATTTTTATTGACGCTTATTATTATTAAACCGGATCTGTTAAAGCTGTTGTCGGGGTTGTTAATACCCAGTATACCAACGAGTACAACGCTTACGGTAATTGCGCTGATTGGGACTACGGTTGTTCCTTATAATTTATTTTTGCATGCGGCGAGCGCCAGTCAGAAGTGGCATAATACAGATCAATTATCAGAACAATTACCAAGGCAGTTAAAGGAGGCCAGAAGAGATTTATATATTTCGATACCTCTGGGGGGATTAATTTCCATTGCCATTGTATCTACAGCGGCAACAGCGTTTTTTGGTAAGCAGCTTGCCATTGAAAGTATTGCTGATTTAGCCCCGGCTTTAGAGCCTGTCGCCGGTGGTTTGTCAAAAAATTTAATGGCAACAGGTTTGTTTGCTGCAGGTATTTCTTCAGCGGTTACTGCACCGCTTGCGGCGGCATTTGCATTGAGTGGGATCCTTGATCTGAAAAAAGATTTACATTCGATTCAGTTTAAATTGATCTGGATGATTATTCTGGTGATTGGGGTGGTGGTTTCCAGTTCGGGTTATAAACCCATATCCATTATCTGGTTTGCGCAGGTGGCTAATGGAGTTTTACTGCCTGTTATTACGGTATTTTTATTATGGGAGATGAATTCGTCAAGGATGGGTGAATATACTAATAACTGGTTGCAAAATAGTTTAGGCGTTAGTGTGTTTTTGGTAACTTTGTTGCTAAGTGGCCGTAGTTTAATGTCGGCATTTGGGATGCTTTGATATGGCAAATGAAAATTCTACATCAGCTAAAATTATCGATATCAATTGTGATCTTGGTGAGGGTGAAACCATTGATGATTGTAAAAAAGATGCAGAGTTAATGCCCTATATTTCAAGTTGTAATATTGCTTGTGCAGGTCATGCTGGTAATGAGCTTGTAATAAGAGAGACATTAAAATATGCCATTCAAAATAAAATTAAAACAGGCGCTCATCCCGGTTATCCTGATCGGGAAAATTTTGGCCGGAAGAGTATGCCGTTAAGCCATGAGGAGTTAATTGAAACTTTAATGTCTCAACTTAATTTTTTTATTAACATTGCACAACAACAATCGGTAAAAATAGAACATGTGAAACTTCATGGCGCTTTGTATAATGATGCAGAAAATGATGCTGTTCTGGCAATGGAACTGGCCAGGTTTTTTTCTCAGTTTCACCTCTCTCTTAAGGTTTTAGGGTTGGCAGGTGGTGCAATGCAGGAGGCTTGCTCTAAGCAAAATGTCGCTTTTATTGCTGAAGGTTTTATGGATAGAACCTATTTAAGTGATGGTCGATTGACTCCCCGATCTTATGCGAATGCGGTGATAGAGGATAAAGACGAATGTGTCAGGCAGGCATTAGCACTTGCTACAAATAGTCCTATAAAAACTTCTGATGGAACTATGTTACAACCTAAAGTTGATTCAATTTGCCTGCATGGAGATAACCCCGAAGCTCTTTCTATTGTACAGGCATTGCAACGGGAGTTGAGCTTGAATGGATTAGCAGTTAAGTGAACGTTATGGTTCATAAAATAGTTGATAATGGTGATTCTGCCATTAGCATTATTTTTAATGAAGCTGTTAGTGAAAAACTGGCTATAAGGATCATTAAATTAGCTGAGTTTCTTAAACATGAATATTCAGATGAATTGATTGAAGTTATTCCTGCCTATCAGAGTTTAACGCTTTGTTATGATCCGTTAATTTTTTCAGAGGATAATCTAAAAAAGTCTATTGAAGAAAAATTAGCTTTAGAACAGGAACCAGAAACAGAGCTAACCGGTGAAACTTTTAAAACCATTGAAATTCCTATTTGTTATGAGGAGGAATATGCACCGGATCTGGCGGAGCTTTCTCAGTATTGTGGACTTTCAAAAGAACAGGTTATTGAATATCACAGTCAGGCAGATTACAGGGTTTATATGTTGGGTTTTTTACCCGGTTTTTTGTATCTGGGAGGATTGTCTTCAAAACTCTTTTGCCCCAGAAAAGAAACACCAGCATTAGAAATTGAAGCGGGTTCGGTTGGCATTGGTGGTAATCAGACAGGCATTTATCCTGTTAATAGTCCTGGTGGTTGGCATATTATAGGACGTACACCTGTGCATTTATTTAACCCGCAAAAGCAGCAACCTTTTATAGCTTCTCCATTGGATAAAATCAGGTTTATACCTATTAGTGTTAAAGAGTTTGAACGGCTCTCTAAGGTTTCATTATGAATGGGTTATGGGCATGAGTATGCAGTTTATTAAGGCGGGATTGCAAACCAGTATCCAGGATCTGGGGCGGTTTGGCCAGATGCATAACGGTGTTTCTCAAAGTGGAGCGATGGATCCCATATCTATGCAAATGGCCAATTGGCTGGTGGGTAAACCTCTTGATGCTGCCGTTATAGAAATTAGCCTGGTTGGTCCGACTATTCAGTTTAACTCTGAGCAAACCATTGCTATTTGCGGGGCAGAGTTTAGCGTTTTTTTAAATAGCAATGAGGTGTTTAATGATAGATCCTTTAATGTTGTTTCCGGTGATGTATTGGAGTTTTCCAGTTTAAAGTCTGGTGTCAGAGCTTATCTGGCTTTTTCAGGTGAACTTGATTTGCCTATGGTGTTATCAAGCTATTCAACGCATCTGACGGCAAATTTTGGTGGGTTTAAGGGGCGTCAATTTCAAGCAGGTGACAGGTTAAGGTTAACTTCAGTGATCTCTACTGTTGACAGGCAACTTCCGATCCAGAACAGTCATTTTTATTCTGGTAGTTATTTATTACGCACTGTGAGAACTATAGAGTCGGACCGTTTTAATGAAGCACAGCTACATGATTTTTACGCTCAAAGCTTTATGGTGACACCTCAATCTAATAGAATGGGGATCAGGCTAAATCCGGAAAAACCGGTTACTTCGCTGATTATTGATAAGGTAAATCAGATTGTTTCCAGTGGGTTGGTGCAGGGCAGTATTCAGATCCCGCCTTCAGGTGATCCGATTATTTCATCTGTAGATGGACAAACCATAGGTGGTTATCCACGTATTGCTAATATTATAACGGCAGATTTACCACTATTAGGACAACTTAATGCCCATGATAAAGTACGTTTTGTTTTAATTGATAAAAATGAGGCTTTGGCTATATTAAGGCAGAAACAATTACTTTTTGAATTTTTAAATTTAGTATAAAGAATGAGTGACAGATGACAAAAGAACGAGCAGAAACAGGTGATTTGCAAAGCTTACTGGAAAAGGTTGGTCAGGGGCTGGATCAATTTTTGAAGTTTGAGCATGGTGATGCACTGGATTCAGGTAAGAACTGGCGAGAAGAACTCAATATAAGTTTACCGGAACATGGTGTTGGAATCGATCAGGTAACAGATGAACTAATTAATACAATTATTCCTAATGGCTCCCCCGTGGCTAATCCGGGTTTTTCTTCGTTTATAACAACCGGTGCCACCACAGTATCAACGCTTGCAACTACAGCTGCAAGTATTGCTTCGCCTCAAAGATATATGGGAACAGCGTTTAATTTTTTAGAAGAGTTATCTTTAGAATGGGTGGCAAAACTTTGTGGTATTGAAAACTTAAAAGGGGTGTATAGCAGTGGTGGTTCGGTGGCCAATCTCATTGCATTGGGCGGCGCCAGACAATTTGCATTTGAGAAAATTGGTATTGACCCTGCTGCCAATGGTATTGATCGAGCAGTGAGTATTTATGCCAGTGTTGAATGCCATCATACCATTCAACGTTCGGGCGGTGTTCTGGGTGTTGGCCGACGAGCGATTAAACCCATTGCCTGTGATAATAAGGGGCGAATGCAAATTAAAGCCTTGAAAGAGGCAATAGCGCAGGATAAACAAAATGGAATTTTACCCATGGCGATTGTAGCTAATGCCGGTAGTACTAATACCGGGGCTATTGATCCTATTTTGGAAATGGGAGAAATAGCTAAGGAGAATGAGATCTGGTTTCATGTCGATGGAGCCTATGGTTTACCAGGCATTTTAGATGAGAGAGTGCGTCATCTTTTTAACGGGTTAGAACTCGCCGATTCGGTGATTGTTGATCCCCATAAATGGTTAGGTGCATCGGTTGGTATTGCGGCAACTTTTGTAAGGGACAGAGATGTTTTACAAAGAGCATTTACCCAGGAACCTGCCGATTATCTGGAAGGTTCTGCACTTGATTCTAATAGTTCTGTTGAAAATGCCCCTGCTATTGTTGAACATTCCCTGGATGACTTTGGTATTCCTTATTTTGATTATGGGGTTGAATTAAGTGCGCCTTGTCGAGGTGTGGCGGTATGGGCAATGATCAAAGAAATTGGTGTTGAAGGAATGCGAGAAAGAGTTAAACGTCACAATGATATGGCTCGATTTATTGCGCAATTTGCGCATGAACATCCTAACCTTGAAGTACTGAGTGAGCCGATCCTTTCTATTTGTTGTTTTCGTTATGTAGATCCCAAAATATCCGATCTTGATCAGCTTAATCAAAGATTACACAGACATCTGGTCAGAGAAAATAAGTTCATGCCAAGTACTACCAGAGTAAACGGAAAACTGGCTATCCGCCCCTGTTATGTGGGTGCCAGACATGAATTATCTCAAGCCGAGGGGTTAATTGATGCGGTATT
This sequence comes from Enterobacterales bacterium, assembly GCA_041556195.1. Taxonomy (GTDB): domain Bacteria; phylum Pseudomonadota; class Gammaproteobacteria; order Enterobacterales; genus 21-14-all-40-8. Next base: position 251 of record JBFFIY010000141.1, on the reverse strand, counting down.
GAGGATAGGCGAAACGTTGGTGAACTCAGAATAAGTTTAATAATCAAGTGGTAAAAAATAAAAAAGCATTAGAAAAATTCTCAGTCAATGCCATACTTACAAAAAACAATGGTAACTACTCAGCGAGTTGTTACATGTACCCGTAACTGTTCAGGTTGCCTCTAAAATGAGTCAGATCGAGGCAAAAAATGTGAGTATACTCGATTATTTGACCATTTTTGAACGATGAGATGGCTCATTTTAGGGGTAAG
>JBFFIY010000140.1:0-13074 GCA_041556195.1 Enterobacterales bacterium | reverse complement strand
CTACCCATTGTCTGCGGTGGTCGAAGTTTTTGCCAGAGAAATCATCTTTGCCACAGAGAAAAGCTCGTCGAACACAACGACCGATGCAGTGATAGTAAGGGGTATCTTCAACGGTGACGATGTTTTTTCGAGGTTGGGGCATGGCGTTTCCTCCTGGAACGAGTGATTTACTATCCTTGTACTTGCTTAGACTAAACAATCTAGGGTAGGTTGTCAAAAAAGAAATGGGTGTCCAGTCAGGACCTTTCCAGTCAAGGCCTTATCCAGACACAATCAGTGCTAAACAGGAGAATATTAAACTTGTTATGTACAATTCTGGTGACATTTCTCGATCTCCTTTCGGTGGCTAACAGCTTAAGTCTGAGGCAATTCGCCGATGTCAACATTGCCGCTATTTTATTGATTGTATTCCTAAATTACCTCCATATACTTAAAAGATCAATAACTTAGAAGATTTTAAAGTTTTATTAAAAAATCTAAGACGGCAAATTGCCGTAGTTCTCAAATACCGCTTTACACATTCCTGAAAAACTTCATTCTTTATCAATTTATAAGACACCCTAATCTCATTTTTCCATTTAAATCTAACATAAAAAACATCAAAACCCAGCCATAATCGGAAATCTGTCGGAATAGTTCATATTTTAATTCATGATTGCTTTGAAAATAGCACTATATATCTAAAGTTTGAGTCACTGTATTAAGAATAGGGTGTTCTACAAATTTCGTAACTATTCAGCGAGTTGTTAAATGTACCCGTAGCTGTTCAGGTTGTCCCTAAAATGAGTCAGTTCGAGGCAAAAAATGTGAGTATACTCGATTATTTGACCATTTTTGAACGACGAAATGGCTCATTTTAGGGGTAAGCTGAATAGTTACCAAATTTCTTTGTTAGATGTTTAATTATGACTTATAAACATCTTTAGTTCTTAGCATATCGTAAATGCGAGCTGAGTGCGTCTCATCAAAACCAACTTCTTGAACGTATTCTTTAGGATTATTGTAGGTGTTAAATACCAAATCCCACATAGCAAGACCGTAATTCTGAGCATGATGCATATACTTATGATGTACTCGGTGCATTTCTGGGCGCTGTAATATAAACCCAACCCAACGCGGTGTTTTCAGATCTGCGTGTATATAAATATTGTATATGGCTGCAATAAATAAACTTATTGCGGTACCTGAAACAGTGAGCCCTAGAATTGCATAACAGCAAAATCCATTCAGTATTGTTGCAGCCATACTATCGAAGGGATGTAAATAAAATGCCGTAAGAGACTCGAGACGTTTAGGACTGTGGTGAAGCTGATGGAACAGTCTCCATAATAAATCATTTTTATGCATTGCTCGGTGCCACCAATATGCAACGAAGCTCGTTAAAATAAAACCCGTTACCCCCTGATTTATGACGTTAAGACCACTAAAGTCTGCAAGAGCTATAGCTTTGATAGGGTTAATGAATATCCATCCAGCTAAAAGAGTTCCAGCAATTTGGAGTAAACTTAAACCTGAAGCAAGTACTAGCCATCTGTGATCACATGTGTTCTTTGAAGCCGGCGCTATAACTTCTAAAGTGAAAGTCAGTACAAATATAACAAATATGGTTATGAAGATTAGTATTTCCATCGTATTTAGGCTCACATCCCCTTTTACTAACTTCTAACTTAAATAGTTTTCTCTTTAAAAACAATCCCAAAAAAAAGGACAAGCCATAATGACTCACCCTTTCTATTTTGAGCAACTTCCAACCAGATCGGAAGTATCCGTTTACCAACTACTCCTCATAAGCCTCAATCGGTGGGCAGGTACAAACCAGATTCCTGTCACCAAACACATCATCAATTCTGCCGACACTCGGCCAGAATTTATTGTCTTTAGACCAGCTTGCAGGGAATACGGCCTGTTCTCTGCTATAACTATGGTCCCAATGGGCTTGAGACAATACCTGTTGAGTATGAGGCGCATTTTTAAGCGGGTTATCTTCGGGATGCCAGTCATCACTCTCAATTCGAGTAATTTCCATTCTGATAGACACCATGGCTTCGATAAAACGGTCGAGTTCTGCTTTTGATTCGCTTTCGGTAGGTTCAATCATAAAGGTACCAGCCACAGGAAATGACATGGTGGGGGCATGAAAACCATAATCATTCAATCGCTTGGCAATATCGACTTCTGTTATGCCGCTAATGGCTTTGATGTGGCGTAAGTCAATAATACATTCATGAGCAACTCTACCATTTCTGCCGCTATAGAGTATGGGATAATGTTCGCTCAATTTAGTAGCCAGGTAATTGGCATTCAACAAGGCATATTGAGTCGATAGCTTTTGTCCCTTAGCGCCGGTCATGGCGATATAAGCCCAGGAGATAGGCAAAATTCCAGCGCTACCATAGGGTGCAGCGGAGACTGCTCCACCCTGATGCTCACTACCTTCCAGGTTAATCACGCTATGGTTAGGCACATAGGGTGCCAGGTGTGATTTAACCCCTATAGGTCCCATACCAGGTCCGCCACCACCATGAGGTATAGCGAATGTTTTATGCAGGTTTAAGTGGGATACGTCTGAACCAATAAAACCTGGCTGGGTTAATCCTACCTGTGCATTCATGTTGGCACCGTCCATATAGACTTGTCCGCCAAACTCATGCACCACATCACAGATCTCTTTAATGCTTTCTTCAAATACACCATGAGTAGAGGGATAGGTAATCATGATACAGGCCAGTTGTTCAGCTACAGAACCAGCTTTGGCTCGTAGATCTTCCAGATCAACATTTCCGTTAGTATCACAGGCCACCACCATCACTTTCATTCCAGCAAGTGCAGCACTGGCCGGATTAGTGCCGTGGGCTGAGCTTGGGATCAAGCAGATATTTCTGTCACTGCCACCATTAGCATTAAGATAATGGCGAATGGCAAGTAGTCCGGCATATTCCCCCTGAGCACCTGAATTTGGCTGCATACAAACGGAATCATAACCGGTAATTGTTACCAGCATTTGCTCAAGTTCCTGAATAAGCTGCTGATACCCTGCAGCCTGTTCAATGGGAGCGAATGGATGCATGGATGCAAATTCAGGCCAGCTGATCGGCATCATCTCTGCCGCTGCATTGAGTTTCATAGTGCAGGAACCCAGAGCAATCATGGAGTGGTTAAGAGCTAAATCTTTATTTTCAAGACGTTTAAGATAACGCATCATTTCAGTTTCAGAATGGTAGGCGTTAAAAATTGGATGGGTTAAATAGTCTGTTTTACGCTGATAAGCAGCGGGGATGCATGACTGAGATCCGGTGCAAATTTCCTGGTCAATTTGCTCAATATTCAGCTCTCTTGCTGGCTCTCCCAGCAAGATCTGCCAAAGCTGTTCTATATCAGCCCTGTTAGTGGTTTCATTCAGGCTTAAACCTATTGTACCTGCTGGATCTATTCTAAGGTTTACTTCAGCCGTTTTAGCTCTGGTTAAAATCGCATCTAAATGTTCACCAACTTCTAACGTCAGGGTGTCAAAGTAACTTTGATTAATTAATTTCATACCCTTCTTAGTTAAACCAGAGTTAGCTAAACCAATGGCCAGGATCTGTGTCAATCGATGGATTCGACTGGCAATGTTCTTTAAACCTTTTGGCCCATGATAAACCGCGTAAAAAGAAGCCATATTTGCCAACAGAACCTGTGCCGTACAAATATTACTGGTGGCCTTTTCACGGCGAATATGTTGTTCTCTGGTTTGCATCGCCATACGTAAGGCTTTTTTACCATTAACATCAACCGATACTCCAATGATGCGGCCGGGCATGGAACGTTTATATTTGTCTTGTGTCGCAAAAAAAGCAGCATGTGGTCCACCATATCCCATTGGTACACCAAAACGTTGACTGCTACCTAATACGATATCGGCACCAAGCTCACCAGGGGGTTTAAGTAGGAGTAATGCCATAATATCTGCACTAACCGCTACAAGACCTTTTTTGGAATGTACTGCTTCAATTGCAGGAACTATGTCACAAACTTCCCCCTGACTATTGGGGTATTGAATCAAGGCACCAAACACATCCAGTTGTGGGAGGCACTGTAAGTCACCAACAACTACCTCTATATTTAGCAATTTTGCTCGTGTTTTGACCACATCAATTGTCTGAGGGAAGGTTTGGCTATCAATAAAAAACTGCTGGGATTTTTTGTTTTTACTCATACGCCGGGCCATAGCCATGGCTTCGGCTGCGGCGGTAGCTTCATCCAATAGTGAAGCACTAGCCAGATCCATTCCGGTTAAATCCAAAGTCATTTGCTGAAAGTTCAGGATAGCTTCAAGGCGGCCTTGAGCAATTTCCGGCTGATAAGGGGTATACGCGGTATACCATCCAGGGTTTTCAAGGACGTTTCGCTGAATTACCGCTGGCACATAGGTCGGATGATAGCCCATGCCAATGTAGTTTTTGTGTAAGGTGTTTTTTTGGGATATTTGTTTTAAATAATCCAGTACCGCTTCTTCAGTTTGCGGGGCATCCAGGGCAATCGGTTCTGGCAAACGAATACTTTCCGGGATGATTTGATTGCTTAGATCGTCAAGTGATTCTGCTTTCACTGAGGCAAGCATGGCCTCCGTTTCTACTTCATCAGGGCCAATATGACGTCCAATAAAACTCTCTGTTTGTTCAAGAATATTCAGCTTTGCAAAAGCATTTAAACTCATATCCACACCCTTATTCAAAACTGATAAGCCTCTCTTTTCCTTTGTGGAAAACTAAGTGGATCAAAGGGCTTAAAATACCTACGATTAACTCATATTGAAGCGAATATACCCTTAATCATTCATAATGTTTGATTTCAGAGTGCTTGAGCTTTCTCAATTCGAGGCGCATTGATGAAATAATGGTTGTTCCCTTAGGAATCAATGCAACAAAGAAGTGAGGAAGCTCAAGCACTTCTACGATGGGTTTAAATTCACTTTATGCTTTGTTGTTGATTTTGCTAAGGGAATAACCATTGACTACAATCAACGCCGCGCCTTAAGCGAATTTAACTCCCACTGAAACAAGCATTATGAATGATTAAGGGTATATACTATTCTTCGTTGGCAATCAACTCGATGTAGTCTTCGGGAGACATCAATTCAGCCATCTCTTCTTCATCAGCCAACTCAATACGGAATAGCCATCCATCATGATATGGATCTCTATTTACCACATCTGGAGCGTCTTCCAGGCTTTCATTAATTTCTATTACTTTACCGGATAAAGGAGTATAGACATCTGAGGCCGCTTTTACCGACTCGGCAACGCCCACTTCTTCACCCGCTTCAATTTGATCACCAACATCGGGTAACTCAACATAAACCATATCACCCAGAAGCTCCTGAGCATGATCGGTAATTCCAATAGTAGCTGTACCATCAGCTTCAATACGGATCCATTCATGCTCTTTGGAGTATTTTAATTCACTTGGTGTGTTGCTCATTTGACTCTCCTTTCCTCTAATTTAACTTAATCTCAGTTCTAAATTAATTACAATACAGATTTTCCATTACGAACAAAACCTGCTTTAACCACTTTAACAGGTAGCTGCTTACCCCGAACTTCAACCAGGGCCGAATCACCCGTTTTACGCGGGACTCGGGCTAGGGCAATACCTTGTTTCAAGGTAGGAGAAAAAGTGCCGCTGGTGGTTTCTCCTTCGCCCACATCAGGAATAATCACTTTCATATGGCCTCTTAAAACACCTTTTCCTTCAAGCACCAACCCAACTAACTTACGGGCGATACCTTCTTCTTTTTGAGCCTCAAGTGCATGACGACCAATGAAATTACGTTCCCTGGGTTCCAGAGTGACGGTCCAACCCATATTTGCTTCATAAGGAGAAATGGTTTCGTCCATATCAGAACCATAAAGATTCATGCCGGCTTCAAGTCTTAATGTATCTCGGGCACCCAGTCCACATGGAGAGACGCCCGCTGTTAGAAGACCACGCCACAGGCTTTCCACCTTTTCTAAAGGCAAAATAATTTCAAACCCATTTTCACCAGTGTAGCCTGTTCTCGCAATAAAATAATCTCCAATGTTTTGACCGACAAAAACACCTAAATCTCTGGCCATAGCAGCTTCTGATTCTGTCAGTATAGAGCAAACTTTATCTATGGCTTCAGGCCCCTGTACTGCCAACATGGCGACATCATCTCGCAATCGCGTAGTTACATTATAAGGAGCTGCCTGTTGATTGATCCAGTTAAGATCTTTTTCTCGAGTTGAGGCGTTAACAACCATGCGATATTTATTGTCTGTTAGAAAATACACTATAAGATCGTCAACCACACCACCATTCTCATTAAGCATTCCGCTATATAGAGCTTTACCGGGTGTTTTTAACTTATCGACATCATTAGATAAAAGAATTTGTAGAAATGCTTTAGCTTCCGAGCCTTCGACATCAACAATGGTCATGTGTGAAACGTCAAACATACCAGCACTTTTTCTAACTACATGATGCTCTTCTAACTGGGAGCCATAGTTCAGAGGCATGTCCCAACCACCAAAATCAACAATTTTAGCGTTGGCTTCTTTGTGGAGCGAATAAAAAGGTGTTCTTAATCCCATGGTAAAACCTCAAAACAACCATAATAAGGGTAGAGCTATATTGATGATTTAGATTTCAGCTCAAACATCATCTTTTACATCAGCAAGCGCGGTATTATAACTTCATTAACCGGATTCAGAAACCCGTTTGCAAAATGAACAAATCCGACCTCTGGATTTATTCATTCATCACAGGATGGAACATTAATTGATTGGTGTTACATTTTCAGCCTGTGGCCCTTTGTCACTTTGAGTGACTTCGAAGGAAACTTCCTGTCCTTTAAACAGGGTTTTATGTCCTTCGGTATTTATTGAACGGAAATGAACAAAGATGTCGGTTCCATCTTCCATTTCAATAAACCCAAAACCCTTATCTTTTTTGAACCATTTCACCTTGCCATATTCCAATGGACCTGATGGTCGAGCTGTTGGTAAAGCCGCTTTAAGTCGTATTAATAGTGTTAAAATTACTTGTCCTAACAATAAACAGATACTGCTCAATATGGTTAAAGTTATTGTGAGATATAAAGCCAGTTGCATCAGTCCTAAGATCCCTGATGCCAGAGGAAGCTTAATCCCTAACCCTCGAACCCACGAATTATCAGCATTAACATCCGTGCCGCCAAAAACTAATAGAAGGGGTACAATCAAAAAAACGGCCCCAACAATCATATATTTAATAAAAGCTAAATTGGAATATTTTGTCACGCTTATTCACCTTAAATAATAAATAATTACAAAGAGTAAATCGATTCCATAATCTGGTGCAGTAATAATTCCAGCTTAATGTAGGAATAGCATTTGCAATGCTTATGATTATTTGATAAAAAATCGTTTTACCCTGAACTACGAGAAACGAAACTATGCCTTGTGTGGTATTAGGGCCTGTTCCTGAAAATTCTCGGGTGCAAGAGTACGAATTTAAGACAGAACAGTCAATGCAAAGACATTACTAATCCAGAAAAAATCTTATTTTTAAGAAATGTATTAAGAAATAGCGTGAAAAATGGAGAAAAAATCATTCCTCCGACAATAATTTTAGATATCTTTGGTAACGTCCGCTATCGATCTTGTTGTTTTTCACTCGAGCCTTGACCTCACAAGCAGGCTCAGAAGTATGTAAACAATTTCTGAATCGGCAGGAATGAGAAGCTTCAAAAATCTCTCGATAACCAGAGGCGAAATCTTCTTTTTTGAAATGTTCTAATGAAAATTCTCGAATTCCGGGAGAATCGATGACATTGCCACCACCAGACAAATGATATAAACGAGAGGCTGTAGTGGTATGAGTTCCTAATCCAGATGTTTCAGATATTCCACCAGTTAAAGCGTCTGTACCCGGCAGCAACAGGTTAACCAGAGAAGTTTTACCCACACCGGATTGTCCTACAAATACATTGGTATGCTCTTGCATAACCTGTTTAAGGGCTTCTATTCCTGTATTTTCGATCACACTGGTCATCAACAACGGATAATTTAGATCGGCATATACTTTAAGTTGCTGCTCTATTTCAGGATAATCTTGCAAGCGGTCACTTTTGTTAAACACTATTACCGGAAAAATATGGGCATTCTCAGCTGCGACAAGGTATTTATCAAGAATCGTTGATGAAAATTCTGGCTCAGGTGAAACCACTATACAAATCTGATCAACATTGGCTGCAACCGGTTTAACTCCCTGATAACGAATAAGGCGATCAAGTACTGTTTTTCTCGGTAAAATAGAGACCACAACTGTTTTACTGCCTTGTTGCACTTCGCATAACACTTGATCACCACACACGATCCCTTCCAGCTTTCGTCTTAAATGACAGCGAAGCAGTCGACCATCTTCCAGTTCAACATCAGCTTCCGCACCAAAGCGGCTAACCACCAGTCCTTGCATAGAAGTGCTTTTTTTAGTGGCGCCTTGCAGATCTTTGTCAATAGATCTATTTTTTACTTTTTTAAACGCCATTAAATTTGTGTGCCGTTAAATAGAGAATTAATTGGTAGGTCTCCAATAAATTTATGTGGATTCTGGGTAATTTATAAGTTTTAAGGTTAAACTTAGCATTATACTCGTGTTATCCGGAAATACGTGTTTCCGGATAACACAGGTATTAGACGAATTGTAACCTATCCGGCAACAGTTCACGATAGAACTGTTAATTTACTGACAACTAAGGATAACCATGATGAGCATGAATGATGACAATTTGATTTGGGTCGACCTGGAAATGACGGGGCTTGATCCCAAACATGAAGTTATTATTGAGATTGCCACTATTGTCACAGACAAAGATTTAAACCTGCTAGAAGAAGGGCCTGTTATAGCCATCCATCAACCAGATGAAATTCTTGATAGAATGGATGATTGGTGTACTCAAACCCATGGAAATTCAGGTCTGACAGAACGTGTTCGTCAGTCAAACATCAGCATGATAGAAGCCGAGCAACAAACTCTCGACTTCTTAAAAAAACATATCAGAAAGGGAAAATCACCCATGTGTGGCAATACGGTTAGCCAGGATCGTCGATTTATGTTCACTCAGATGCCAGATCTTGAAGCCTACTTCAATTACCGACACGTTGATGTCAGCACTTTAAAAGAACTTGCTCGCCGCTGGCGCAAGGATCTTTTATCCAAACATGTTAAAAAAGGAACCCATCTGGCACTGGATGACATTCGTGAGTCTATCGAAGAGCTTAAGTTTTATCGAGCACATTTTATTAAAACGGAGCCCTGAGTTCATGCTCATATATATACCCGTAATCATTTTGGCAAAACTACGATAAACACTAAGATACAATGAAAATCTATACCCATGCCACTGATGTGTTTCATGGCAGTAACTCCCAACCTTTGCTTTCGGGTGCCCAGGTAAAAAACCTGGAACAACTCTATTGCCATTCCAATCACATTCCAAGCTATGAATTAATGCAAAGAGCAGGTGAGGCCGCCTGGCTGTTGCTTAAATCGACCTACCCCAAGGCACGACGTCTCTTGATTCTGGTAGGCCCTGGCAATAATGGAGGGGATGGTTTTGAAGTTGCTTTACATGCTTTGAAAGCAGGTTATCAGGTACGGCTGATTTCTGTAGTAGCAAACTTGGCCACACAAGTTAAAAGTGATGCGGCCATTGCTTTTAAGAAACTGATGGATTTCACTGGTGATCTGATTGATTTATCCTATGACATTCATGATATCTCAAAGCAACTTATCCAAGGCGATTTAATTGTAGATGCCGTTCTGGGAACGGGCATTGAGCCTCCTGCCAGAGATAATATTATCAAGTTAGTAGATCAAGTGAATGCCAGTCCACTTCCTGTTTTATCGATTGATGTTCCATCGGGACTCAATGCAGAAACTGGAATTGAGATCGGCAAAGCCATTAAAGCAAATACAACCTTGACTTTCATTCGGGTAAAACCAGGATTAGTCACCGCAGGTGGCTCTGAGCACTGCGGTCAGTTATATCTGGCAAATTTAGGTACTTTTGATACCGAGGATACATTATCTGAAAGCTTAAACTCACCTACCAGCGATGCAACAACTATCTACCCGCTACTAACCCAACTTGATTTTATAAGCCCCTGGTTTAAAGCTCGAAACAATAATACTCATAAAGGAAATTTTGGCAGAACCTTAATCATAGGAGGCAACCTGGGGATGGGTGGTGCGGCAATTCTCGCGGCACGAGCAGCTTATCGCTCAGGATCTGGCGCGGTTATTCTTATCACTCGACCAGAACACGTATCCGCAGCCCTTAATGCAACTCCTGAAACCATGGTCATTGGTACAGATGATTCGGGAAATCACCTTGCAGAAACCGCAATAAACAGCGCAACGTCTATCGTCATAGGGCCTGGCCTGGGGCAGGATGACTGGGCTACTTTTTGGTTACAAAAAGCCCTGGCTTGTAAGATCCCAACAATAATTGATGCTGACGGTTTACGTCTGGCTAAAAAAATTCAATGTAATTTAACAGGAACAATCATCACGCCTCATCCGGGAGAAGCTGGAATACTACTGGAAAAAGAGGCACATGAGGTTCAACAAAACCGTTATCAGATCTCACAACATCTACAACAGCTAACAGGTGCTGTGGTGATATTGAAAGGTGCTGGAAGCATCATTCATACAGGAAAAAACATACATGTTTGCCCCTTTGGTAACCCGGCCATGGCGACTGCTGGCATGGGAGATGTTTTAGCAGGAGTCATTGGTGCTCTTCTGGCACAAGGATTATCCATTGAACAAGCAGCCATTGCTGGAACTCTCATTCACTCTTATGCCGGAGATTTAGCCACAAAAAACCTACCTGTAGGGTTAATCGCCAGTGACGTAATTGATCAACTGCGACTTGTGGTTAGCACCTTACCCATAAATAAAACCAAAAAACAAAATCCATAAAAAGTATCTTAATAAATGAAAACCATTGAAGTTAATTTAAAAGACGAAACAGCAACACAAGCATTTGCTCAACAATTTGCACGCCTACTAGTTACAAAACACTCTTCTTCTGACAACCAGGAAACCTCCATTCAACCACTTTCCAGCTACTGGATTGCTTTAATCGGAGATTTGGGTGCAGGCAAAACCACTTTTACTCGCTACGTACTACAAGAGCTTGGGCATGAAGGTAGCGTTAAAAGTCCCACCTACACACTGGTCGAACCCTACGAAATAAGCTCGTTAATGTTTTATCATTTTGATCTATATCGACTCTCTGATCCTGAAGAGCTTGAATATCTGGGGATCAGAGATTATCAGACTGACAATGTTATTGCCTTTGTCGAATGGCCCTCCAAAGGGGAAGGTTTTTTACCGGCAATGGATTTAACCATTAACATCGATTTTGCAGGTGAAGGTCGAAAACTGACACTAACAGCCAAAACAGTAAAAGGCGTGAAACTTCTAATGTCACTAGACGCCATTCAATGAAATCAGGTAACTATTCAACTACAGATGCATTTAGCAACTCGCTGAAGAGTTACGAAATTAGAAACCTTTTTATTAGCACTTCTTTTTAAATCTTGTTATCGCTAAGATATTTACTATGCTTAAATTAAGCTTACGAGGAAAAAAGTCAGCAAAAGGAAAACAGAAGTTAGCTTGGTGTCGATGTAATAAGATACATTTTATTGATGTGTTTTTTTGAAATCAAAGATTCTTTTGGAGGAAAACATATGCACTTTGATAATTTGGGTACGCCAAATAATAGCTTATCAATTGAAAAGGAGAAATGGAAAAAATCCGCAGTATACTTAGCCATAATTGTATCCTTCAGTTTTATTACCCCTAACAGTTTTGCTACAGAGGATGAAGATGATGATGTATTTAGCATGTCATTAGAAGATCTGTTAGATATGGATGTAGTCTCAGCAACAAGATCAGAATCTAAACTCTCTGAATCCCCAGTTCCAATTTCTGTTATTACTGCAAATGATATTGCGGATAGTGGCCTTGATACCATTCCAGACATATTGGGAATGTTACCCGAAATTGATGTATTAAAAGTTGGTAGAGGACAACAGGAAGTCTCTATTCGAGGTAAAAGCATCAACTTCAACCGTCGCTTGCTGGTTATGATTGATGGACGAACTGAGTATAATGATTTGTTTGGTGTGACGCTTTGGAATGCGTTCCCAATCAATGTAGATGATATTGAACGTATTGAAGTTATTCGTGGCCCGGCGAGTGCCCTGTTCGGTGCAAATGCCTATTCTGGTGTAATCAATATAATCTCCAAAAAGCCTGATGCTGAAAGTGTGAAAAATAAAATCCGTGTACATGTTGGAGAACAGGGGCACAGTTATGCTTCCGTTGCATTTAATGGCGGTTCTGAAACTGCAAAATTCAGAGTTTCAGCAGGAAGCACTAACTGGGAAAATGATCAGGGTGAAGTTGTTTTTCAAGGTTTTAATCGAATACCTACAACATCCAACTTCGAAGCCACAAATGACAGCTTGCAAAGCATGAAAAGAATATCTGCTCAAGGTATTTTCAAGCTCAGTGAAAACGATAACTTACGCTTGAGTACAGGTTATAGTAATGGAGATCTTGAATTGTTATCTCAACCCGGTCTCCCTCGCTCACCCTGGGAGTTAAGAACCAGCAACTTACAGGCAGATTATGTTCATAATTGGGAAAAATCCTCACTTCAAGTCAATGCCTATTATAACGACTTTCAATACCAGACATCTTTAGTACCAACAACTGCTGATTTAGATGCATTAGATAACGGTGCACTAGATGGTCGATTTTTCTTTCCCAGTTTAGATGTTGGCCAGGAATTCTCTGGAGAGGCTGAAACAACTCCTCAAACAACCGCTAGCGACTCACATACCCCTCATTCAGCGCATAGGTGACTAAATCTGCTGTTTTTTTCACCTGCAGTTTCTTCATCAGACTGGCGCGGTGATGCTCCACCGTACGCTTACTGATATGGAGTTTCTCCCCCGTAACCTTATTGGTATACCCAGCACAGATCAAGTTCAGGACCTGCCGTTCACGGGG
>JBFFIY010000139.1:0-13122 GCA_041556195.1 Enterobacterales bacterium | reverse complement strand
CCAGAACGTGTGCTTTGGGCAGTTGAAGCGGTTAGCAAACAGAAAAATACTGAACTCAGAAAAAAAGCAGAGTCGGTGAGTTAAAAATGAAAATGAATTGGACTGAAGCAGCTTACCAATTGAACAGACAGGGTAAAGCCTATGTTCTGGTTACTCTGGTGGGCGTTTCCGGTTCTACGCCAAGAAACAGTGGCACTAAAATGGTGATCTCCAAAGATGAAGTTTTCGACACAATTGGCGGGGGGCATTTAGAGCATAAAACGATTAAATATGCATATAAATTACTATCAGAAGCTAAGGACTGTCAGCACCTGGAACACTTTAAGCTAGGTGTTAATTTAGGTCAATGTTGCGGTGGCAGTGCAAGTGTCTTATTTGAATGTTTTTCAGCAAATGGCATTAATATCATGCTGTTTGGTGCCGGGCATGTTGGTCAGGCATTAATACCAATTTTAGCGGAGATGCCTTGTCAAATTACCTGGGTTGACAGTCGCGAAGCACAATTTCCTGAAAATATTAATACTTATAAGAATGTGTCTAAAGTGCTTAGTGAAAACCCCGAGAATGAAGTTGCGAACATGCCTGCTAATAGTTATTACATTGTCATGACCCATAATCATCAAATGGACTTTGATATTAGTCAACAAATACTCAAACGTGGTGATTTTAACTATTTGGGTTTAATTGCGTCGAATACTAAATGGCGACGTTTCCAGCTACGTTATAAGCACCGTGAGATTGACGCAAAACAAGTAGAGCGCATGAATTGCCCTATAGGTTTGGCTAATGTTCCCGGTAAATTACCCATAGAGATTGCGGTATCGGTAGCCGGAGAAATTATTGAGCGTTATCAGGAAACGAAAAAGCAACTGGTGAAAAGTCATCAAAAACAAAATCTGGTGCCACAGTCATTGTTACAGCCGTCACAACCGGCAGTTCCACGAAAACCATCTTCACAACAAGGTGTGCACTGGAAAACGCTAAAGCAGTTATTGAGTGAACATGAATCAACTTCAACTAACGATTGATGGCGATCAAATTTTTCTTTTCAAAGTACGAAAAGTTAAAATTAAACAGGAGAGAGCAAGGTGATTCATTTTGCCCTGCAAAGTAAAAAAGTTATTACTAACGGCGAAATGATCGCCGCATGTGTAGAAATAAAAGGTGAATTGATTCATGCCATTCACCCATATAATGCTATCCTGGATTGCCCCATAGAAGATCTGGAAGAACAGGTGTTAATGCCAGGTCTGGTTGATTCCCACGTTCATATTAACGAACCGGGACGCACAGAATGGGAAGGCTTTAATACGGCGACTCAAGCCGCTGCTGCTGGCGGTATTACCGCTCTGGTTGATATGCCACTTAATTGTATTCCTGTTACCACAACCAAAGCAGCGTTGCTCGAAAAACTTGATTCTGTGCAGGATAAGTTATGGGTTGATTGTGGTTTCTGGGGTGGTGTTATTCCTGATAATATTGACGATTTAGATGAGCTGCTATCGGCGGGTGTGCTTGGAGTTAAATCATTTTTAATTGATTCAGGTATAGAAGAGTTTCCCAATGTTGCTGCAAAAGACATTCGTCTTGCCATGCCTGTTTTAGCAAAACATGATGTGCCTTATTTAATTCATGCCGAATTAGACTGTGGTGGTCATAGTGCTTCAGTTATTGATAGTCGATATCAAAGTTTTTTAAGTTCTCGCCCAAAAAAATGGGAGAACGATGCCGTATCGTTAATGGTAGCTTTGGCAAGAGAAGCTAAAGAAAATGGACAACCTAACAAAGTACATATAGTACATTTATCATCAGATGAAGCATTAGACAGTATCGCTCAGGCAAAAGCTGAAGGGCTCAATTTTAGCGCAGAGACTTGTCCGCATTATTTAACGATTGCTTCCGAAAATATTCCTGATGGTAAAACTTTATTTAAATGTTGTCCTCCCATTCGAGAGAACAAAAACAGGGAACATTTATGGCAAGCAGTGAAAAGTGGCATTATCAGTTTTATTGTTTCAGATCATTCACCCTGTACGCCTCAGTTAAAACATATTGATACAGGGGATATTGAAAAGGCCTGGGGGGGAATTTCAGCCCTGCAATTTGGCCTGCCATTAATTTGGACGGAAGCAAAAAAACGTGAATTTAGCTTAATAGATATTTCGCGTTTAATGTCATTTGAAACCGCAAAATTTGCTGGTTTAGACAAGATAAAAGGGCAAATAGCCGTTGGATATCATGCCGATTTTGTCGTGTTTGATGACAAAGCAAGTTTCATTATCGACAATGATATGATTAAACACCGCCATAAAATCACTCCATATATTGGGAGGAAAGTGTCAGGGAAAATAAAACAAACCTTTGTTCGGGGACACCTGGTTTATTGTGATGACCAGTTTATGAATACAGCAATAGGCATGCCGTTGCTGAAAGGAAAATTCTAAAGAGAATGGATGCAAATTTGAACTGTTTGATAAACTAAACGGTGATCAGCTTCGGAGATTTTGATGATAGAGAACACGCAGGAAATGAACAAACTAACCGGAAAAAACGCCGAGTTAGAACTAAGGCTAAAAACTTACTATGTCGATCTGGCCAGTGAACGAGTAGGTGGTGAAACAATATCCTGTAGCGATGATTTTTTCGCAGAAATGGAAAACTTATTAAAAGCGGGACGTGGTATTTTTATTGATGATAAATATACCGAACGCGGTAAATGGATGGATGGTTGGGAATCACGTCGTAGTTATGGTAGAGCACATGCCATAGAAAGTGGGTGTGACTTTGATTGGTGTGTTATACGTTTGGGTATTAGTGGAGTGATCCGAGGTTTTGATATTGATACTAATTATTTTAGAGGCAATGCTCCGCAAGCGGTATCCGTTGAGGCCTGTGTTAGTCATGAACAACCAGACGAAAGTACCGAGTGGTATACTGTTTTACAAAAAAGTTCGGTCAATGCACACAGCCAGAACTTATTTGAGATCTCAAGTAATATTTCCTGGACACATGTTCGATTAAACATGTTTCCCGATGGCGGGATCGCTCGTTTTCGTGTTTATGGCGAAGCTGAGATTAATTGGAATGATTTTGTTGATGGTGAATTAATTGATTTAGCATTTATAAAAAATGGAGCCAAAGCATTACTTGTTAGTGACATGTTTTTTAGTGATAAAAATAATCTTATTATGCCTGGGCGCGGCAAAGATATGGGTGATGGTTGGGAAACCAGGCGTCGTCGAGATCCCGGCCCTGACTGGTCAATTATAAAACTGGCCGCTCAGGGTAGTGTTGAAAAAATCATCATTGACACCTATCATTTTAAAGGTAATTTTCCGGATACTTTTATGTTAGAAGGAACAGTTACCGACAATGATGATTTTATGGATGATGCCAAAAAAGTCATATGGCAACCACTTATCGCTAAAACTAAACTATATGCTCACCGTGAACATGTATTTATCAAAGAAATAATTGTAGATAAAGCACAAAATTTTACCCATGTAAAGTTAAGCATATTCCCGGATGGCGGAATATCACGCATGCGAGTATTTGGTCGTCCTGTTTTTGATGATAAGTTACAGAACTCAGGAAAAGTAAAATTATGATTTTAGAAACTCTTAATCATTTACCTGAAGAAAAAGCCAGGCAGAGTTTTATGCAGTGTTGCACTTCAATAGTCTGGGTAAATCGCATGGTTAATGCTCGTCCTTTTGCCAGTAAACAAGCGTTAATTGAAGCCGCTGATCTGGCGTGGCAGGGATTAACTGAATTGGACTATCTGGAAGCTTTTGAAGGTCATCCTGAAATTGGTGATGTGAATAGCTTACGCGAAAAATATGCCAATACTAAAGCCCTGGCCAGTGGTGAACAAAGCTCAGTCATGAATGCACCAGAGCAGGTTCTGGCTGATTTATCTGACGGCAATGATGAATACCATACTAAATTTGGTTTTATTTTTATTGTTTGTGCCACAGGGAAAAGTGCAGCTGAAATGTTAGCACTTTTACAGGCACGCTTACCTAACGATAAAGCTACAGAGTTGGTTAACGCTGCCGAAGAACAGCGTAAAATATTTCATATTCGATTGGAGAAATTGCTATGAGTCAAATAACTACTCATGTGCTTGATACAACCCGTGGCTTACCTGCTCAAAATATACCCATTACCCTGTTTTCTAAAACAGAAAGCGGTTGGGAAAAATTGGGTGGAGGTTTGACTAATGTAGATGGTCGTATTGCAGGTTTATTATCTGATCATATTAAATTATCAGCTGGTATTTATCGTATGCATTTTGAAACCGAGAGTTATTTTAAATCGAATAATGAAATGGGTTTTTATCCTTATGTTGATATTGTCTTTAAATTAGATGCCAGTGGTTCACATTACCACATTCCACTATTGTTAACGGCATATGGATATTCAACCTATCGTGGTAGTTAGTCAATGGCAATTGAGACGAGTAACATCATACATATAACATCGCAAAAATTAACCCGTGAAAATTTTACGGCTTATGGTGACGTGATTGAAGTTAATGATAAAGCTAATCATTATACTATCAATGGGGGTTTTACCGAGAGATATCATGATTTGGCTAAAGTGGACGTGACAAAACAAGGTGGTCATACTTTGATCAATATTTTTCGTTCAATGCCATTGCCTCAGCCAATTGTAATCAAGATGATGGAACGTCATCCGTTATCAAGCCAGGCTTTTATCCCAATGGGAAATCAGCCTTATATAGTGATAGTAGCACCAGCGGGTAAATTTGATGTGTCAGCGATAGAAGTGTTCATGGCCACAGCTGAACAAGGTGTAAATTATTATCCAGGTACCTGGCATCACTATTGCCTGGCACTGAACGAAGTCAGTGATTTTATTGTTGTAGATAGAGGTGGTGAAGGTGACAACTGTGATGTTATTACTCTTGATGGTTCAAGTATCGTTGTTCAGTTTTGACTGGTTGCGAGTTACTAGTTGTGAGAGAAAGCAATCAATGAAAGCTATTAATGAATCATGTAAAGGATATTGTTAATGAGAGTGAAAGTTAAATGTATCTTTATTAAGTCTGAAAAGAAGTTATAGGATAAACAATATGTTAAAAGTATATCGAGGTGAATTACTTCATTTTTTAGCAGATCCTGCCAAAGTAGCGCTTGAACAGTGCTATGAGTATTTTTCTGATGCACTGTTAATTATAAAAGATGGGTTAGTGGAGCAAGTGGGGGAGGCTAGTGAATTACTTTCAACTCTTCCGGCAGATCTGGAAGTAACGCATTACGAAAATGGCATAATGATGCCAGGGTTTATTGATACGCATGTACATTATCCCCAAACGGAAATGATCGCTTCTTATGGTGAACAACTTTTGGAATGGCTTGAGAATTATACCTTTCCGGCGGAACGTCGTTTTTCTGATGAAGAGCATGGTAAAAATATTGCGGAGTTCTTTTTATCACAGTTGCTTGAAGCCGGAACAACGACAGCTTTAGTGTTTGGTACGGTTCATAAAGAATCTGTAGATGCTTTTTTCACAATCGCACAGAAGAAAAAATTACGTATGATCTGCGGCAAAGTTTTAATGGATCAAAATTGTCCCGACTATTTATCTGATACCGCTGAAACAGGATATACCGATAGTAAAGCACTCATTGAAAAATGGCACAATACCGACAGATTACAATATGCGATCACCCCGCGTTTTGCGCCAACCTGTTCATCGGCACAACTCGATAAAGCTGGAGAATTACTGAGTGAATATCCTGATGTTTATATGCAGACTCATTTATGTGAAAACAATAAAGAAATTGAATGGGTTAAGAAACTTTTTCCCGAAAGTAAAAATTATCTGGATGTGTACGATAATAGTAAGTTATTAGGTCGTCGTAGTGTTTTTGCCCATGGCGTGCATTTACAAAATGAAGAGTGCCATCGACTTAGTGAGACAAACTCAGCAATCGCTTTTTGTCCTAGTTCTAATTTATTTCTGGGTAGCGGTTTGTTCAATATGGCGCAAGCTCAATCATATGACATTCATGTTGGCTTTGGTTCTGATATTGGTGCAGGTACCACATTTTCGATGTTGAGAACCATCAATGAAGGTTACAAAATCCAGCAGCTTCGTGGTGATAAATTAAGCCCTTTTCAATCCTTTTATTTAGCCACACTTGGTGGAGCGATTGCTCTGGACTTAGAAGGAACCATTGGTAACTTTATTAAAGGAAATGAAGCTGACTTTATTGTGCTTGATTATCATGCCACACCTTTAATGAGTAGAAGAATGCAACATTGTAAGAATCTGACAGAAAAACTTTTTATTTTGAGCATGTTAGGTGACGAAAGACATGTTAAAGCGACTCATATAATGGGTGAACGCGTTTAAAGTTTTAAAATCAATAATAGCAATAAACATAAAAGTATAAAAATAGGTAATTCTATGGATCCATATATCACTGAATGGCTTAACCTGATTATTCGTTTTGCACATTTAGTAACGGGCATCGCCTGGATCGGTGCATCATTTTATTTTATCTGGTTAGATAATCACTTACAAAAGCCTCCAGCCTGGAAAGATGAGAAAGGTATTAAAGGAGAACTTTGGGCTATTCATGGTGGTGGTTTTTATGAAGTGGCTAAAT
Source organism: Enterobacterales bacterium (assembly GCA_041556195.1). Taxonomy (GTDB): domain Bacteria; phylum Pseudomonadota; class Gammaproteobacteria; order Enterobacterales; genus 21-14-all-40-8. The sequence goes on along the minus strand of JBFFIY010000139.1, from coordinate 6,481 downwards.
ACAAGCTGGCACCTGCTGAAATGCCAACTACTTTGCACTGGTTTAAATGGGAAGCCTATACCACCTGGCTCACGGGTTTCTTATTACTCTCTTTAATGTTTTATGTGGGAGCAGACTCTTATCTAATTGATAAGCGAGTAGCTGAACTTACTCAATCTCAAGCCATTGCTTTGGGGCTTGGTGCAATCTTTATTGGTGTCGGTTGCTATGAGCTTTTAGTACGAACAAAACTAAAAAATCATGGGCTTATTCTGGGTATGATTTTACTGGCATTAATAACGGCTTTATCCTATGGTTTAACTCAGGTTTTTAGTGCCCGTGGTGCATATATGCATGTGGGCGCTATTATAGGAACCATTATGGCTGGAAATGTTTTCTTTGGCATCATACCATCACAAAAAGCCTTGGTTAAAGCGGTAGAAGAAGGCTCAAAACCTGATCCTGCTTATGGATTAAACGCAAAATTACGTTCAACACATAACACCTATACGACATTACCAGTCTTGTTTATCATGATTTCTAATCATTATCCCATGACCTATAACCATAGTGCTAATTGGTTAGTATTAGTAGGAATTATTTTAATAACTGCTGCTGTTCGACAATACTTTGTATTACGCCATTTTGGACAACAAAAACCGTTAATTATTGTTGGTGCTGTAATTGCCACAATTCTTTTGGCTTCTCTAATTGCACCTCATTCTGTTGAGTTAACCCCAAAACAGAAGCTGCAGAACGTTGATGTGGAAAAAATACAAACGATTATCGAAATACGTTGTGGGAGCTGTCATTCAATCGCACCAACTGATGATACTTTCAAAGTAGCACAGGCTGGTGTTATTTTTACGGATATTGCTTCCATCAAACAATGGGCACCAAGAATTAAGGCTCGTGTGATTGATTCTAAAGATATGCCGTTTATGAATAAAACACAAATGACAGCTGAAGAGCGTCAGTATCTGGCGTTATGGATAAAGAAAGAAGCAACAACAAATTAACGTCACTTGAATAGAACAGAGATCTAAAGATGAATAAACGAGTAATCAAACATGGATATCAGGTTTCAGAATCACTTTATAATTTAGTTAATCAGGAAATTATTCCGGGTACTGAGATTGATAAAGATGCTTTTTGGTTTTCTGTAGCCAATGTTCTTAATGATTTTATACCGAGAAATCAACAACTGTTAGCTTTTCGCGAAACCCTGCAAACTCAAATAGACCAATGGCATCTTAACGCTGATAACCAACCTTTTTGTCAGGACAGCTATGAAATATTTTTGACAGAGATTGGTTATTTAGTGCCTGAAAAAGAAGATTTTGTTATTTCAACAGAAAATGTCGACGTTGAGGCTGCCTTGATTGCAGGGCCTCAGCTAGTCGTGCCATTGATGAATGCGCGTTTTGCCTTAAATGCAGCAAATGCGCGATGGGGAAGTTTATACGATGCACTTTATGGAACCGATGTTATTGATGATGACAATGGTGCTGCAATTTCTCTAAAATATAATCCCGTCAGGGGAAGTAAAGTCCAGGCCTATGCTCGCAGGTTTCTAGATAATGCGCTGCCTTTACAACAAGGTAGTCATGCAGATGTTGTTCGCTATCATATTGTTGAACATCAATTAATGATGACATTAAATTCAGGAGAACATGTCAATTTAATAGAGCCTGATCAATTTATTGGTTTTAATGGGACTTATGAAAACCCGCATTCATTGTTGTGTTGTCATCACGGTCTGCATATAGAAATTCAAATCGATGAACGAGATCCCATCGGTATGACTGATGCTGCATCAGTAAAGGATATTCTACTGGAATCTGCCTTAACTACCATTCAAGATTGTGAAGATTCTATTGCTGCGGTTGATGCGGCTGATAAAACAATGGTTTATCGTAATTGGCTGGGGTTAATGAAAGGTGATTTAGCTCAGACGATTGAGAAGGGCGGTGAAACATTTACTCGAAGTCTAAACTCTGATAAAACCTACCTTTCGCCTTATGAAAAACCAATGAGCATACCTGGTCGCAGTCTGCAATTTATTCGCCATGTTGGCCATTTAATGAGTACAGATCTCATTCTAACCTCAAGTGATGAAGAAGTTCCTGAGGGTATTGTTGATGGCCTGATCACCAGTTTGATATCGTTACATGACTTGAAAGGAGCATCAAAAAATAAAAATTCAAAAACAGGCAGTATCTATGTTGTTAAACCTAAAATGCATGGTCCTGAAGAAGTAAAGTTCAGTAGTGACTTATTTGCTCGAATTGAGCAATGTTTAGATCTTGCTCCTGACACCATAAAAATGGGGATTATGGATGAAGAACGTCGAACATCCGCCAATTTAAAAGAATGTATACGGGCTGCAAAAAATCGAGTTGCTTTTATCAATACAGGCTTTTTAGACCGAACCGGTGATGAAATTCATACCAGTATGTTAGCGGGGCCGATGGCGCGAAAAGATTTGATGAAGAATGAAAAATGGATTTCAGCTTATGAAGATCGTAATGTTCGTATTGGTCTACAAGCCGGGTTTAAAGGTAAAGCACAAATAGGTAAAGGCATGTGGGCTACTCCTGATGAAATGTCAGCGATGTTGGCAATCAAAATTGGTCATCCACAATCTGGAGCAAATTGTGCCTGGGTACCATCACCAACAGCTGCTACTCTGCATGCTATGCACTACCATCAAATAGATGTTTCCAAAGTACAGGATAAGTTACTTACACAATATACTTCACAAGCCACATTAGCCGATGATTTAACTGACTTGCTCACTATTCCATTGCTAAAAGACACAAACAGATTAACTGGACAGGACATTAAAAATGAACTTGATAATAATATTCAGGGATTATTAGGTTACGTTGTTCGATGGGTAGATCAGGGAATAGGTTGTTCCAAGGTGCCTGATCTCAATAATATTAGTCGTATGGAAGATAGAGCGACATTGCGAATATCCAGTCAACATATTTGTAATTGGTTGCATCATAAAATATTAGATGATGAACAAGTTATGGCGTCTCTAAAACGAATGGCTGTTATTGTTGACAAACAAAATGCTAATGATAAAAACTATCTTAATATGGCTCCTGATTTTGAACAAAATACCGCATTTAAAGCTGCAGTTGATCTTATTTTTAAAGGTAAATTTCAACCAGGTGGATACACCGAACCACTGCTGCATTTACGACGTAAGCAAATTAAGTATAAGCTGTGAAATTTAAAGTTAGTTTCTCTATTGTAAAAGAAAAAATCGAAACAGTTGTAGATGAGGAATTTCATAATGTCTGACAAGAAGTCTGTTGATGGGAATATTCGTCAGAAAAATAAAAAACTTATTTTAAATGCCGCTAAAGAAGAGTTTGTTAACTATGGATTTAAAGGTGCATCAATAAAACGTATAGCAGAAAGAGCAAATATACCCAGGGCAAATATTCACTATTATTTTAAAAATAAAACCGATCTTTATCAGCAGTTACTCACTGGCATAATCGATATCTGGAATACTCGTTATGATACCCTTAACAATAAGGATGATCCTGAAATAGCTTTAACGGCTTATATTCGCTCGAAAGTCATGTTTTCAAGAGATGACCCAGATGCATCACGCATCTTTGCCAGTGAGATAATTCATGGTGCTCCTGTTTTAAAAGATTACCTGTCAACTGACTTTAAACTGTGGATGCAACACAAAGTTACTGTTATAGAAACCTGGATTGAAAGAGGTTTAATGGATGCTGTAAATCCTTACCATCTCCTGTTTTTAATATGGAGTTCAACACAGCATTATGCTGACTTTAATGTGCAAGTTGTTGCAGCATTGGATAAGCGAAAGATGACCGATGAGGATTTTGAGACTGTTGTCAGTTCATTGACTTCGATTATACTTAAAGGTTGTGGAATAAGGTGATAAAATTTTCGGATAAATATAATCCTGTTAATTAGGGATAAACCTTCCATTCAATAAAATACGTCTTGTGGAGTCTTGGCTCATAACGATTATTGGCGTAGTATTGAAATATGAGGTTATTTATTGTCTTATTTAGCTTGATTCTGACTGCCTGTGTTACAACACCGACATCCCCGAATCAGCTTGCCACCAAAGAGCACCAGCCTTTGCCTGTTCTCAATCGTAAGACTATTAAGATGGCGAGTTACCTACATGAACCCTATGTTGGAATAGCGCGTTCTCAGTACTCTCTTGGAAAATTACGCGCTGCTCAGCGAGCAATGAAAAAGGCAATTGATAATACGCATAACAAAATAACGATGGAATCTTATCAAACAAAATATAATATACTCTCTAAATTATTAAAGAAAACACAGTAAAACCTGTCTTTCACTTAATATATTACTATGCTATTGAAGCGCTTCAGATTGCGATATATGATAAGGTCGTGCTTTAATTCCAACGATGTTTCATTTTATGGAGAACCAATGCAGGTACTAAATCAACAGCTTTCATTCATTCTGGAACTCGATCATCTGAAAACTATTTATCGCAAGACTTTAGTTAAATCTGACAAGAATCGATATGAGAATAGTGCTGAGCATAGCTGGCACATTTCCATGATGGCACAAGTACTACATCCATACGCAGGCGAGCCAGTAGATATAAGTCGTGTTGTAAGTATGCTTCTCATTCATGATATTGTTGAAATTGACGCGGGAGATACTTTTGCATTTGCTGAGCAGCACGAATTAGATGGTCAGGAAGCTAAAGAGCTTAAAGCCGCAAATCGCCTGTTCGGCTTATTGCCTGGCGAACAATTTAAATCAATGAAAAAACTCTGGATTGAGTTTGAGAATGCAGAAACGGCTGATGCTCGCTTTGCTAAAGCAATGGATAGAGTTTTACCATTAATTCAGAATATGGCAAATGAAGGGGGCAGCTGGGCTAAACACAAAGTCAGCAAAGAGCAGGTAATAGAAAGGAACCAATATCTGGAAGGTCTTGCTCCAAAACTGTGGTCATATGCTTGTGACCAAATTGATTTAGCTGTTAAAAAGGGGTGGTTAATGGGCTAGTTTCCCTTGGTAATGACACTAGGGCATGCAATTTAAATTTCAATCTAAACTGACAATTAATTTCTCGCAATTTATCCTGATGGGACAGGTTCAAAACAGGCTATTGAATTTAGTGTTAAAAAAATAAAAAATATCAAAAGGCCTGTGTTTTGTGAAACTTGTGATAGTTAGGCATAAATGTTGAAATCTATTTTAGCAAGGTTTGGGTAATTCAAATTGCCATACAATAAGGAGCATGTGCCTGATTTTATTGTAAACACTCCAGACGAATTATTGACTCTTATTCAGGAACAATAAAACAGGAATACAAAAAAAAGTGTTAGAAAAAGATAATAACTCAATAATAGAAAACTCTAACAACGATGCTGAGCTGTCAATTAGAATATATCCAACGTTAAACGGTAAAATAAGAAAGATAACCCGTCGGTTATTTTTGATTTTGTTGTTGAGTTTTATTTTCGCTTTATTTTATCCTCTGCAAAAAATACTTCTTGAAACTCAAACTCCCACTACTGTTACTGCATTCAGACTAGGCTTTGCCTCAATTTGCGGCTTATTTTTAATGATGGTAAATGGCCTGGGGTATGGATTTATTCATCAAAAATCTACAAAGACCCAAAAGACCAACACTAATGTTGTCGTATCACTGGCTGTAATATCATTATTTGGCAATGCTCTGCCATTTCTTTTACTTGCGTGGGGGCAGTCTAAGGTAGATGCTGGAATCACCAGTATTTTGGCTGCAATGATGCCTTTTATGACATTAATTATTGCTCATTTTTATTTCTCTAACAGTCGATTAGATATATCAAAATTTGTAGGCTTTGCATTTGGGTTCATCGGTGTAGCTATATTATTTGTAGGTGAATTAACCTCTAGCTCTTTTAGTAATTTTAGTTATATGATGGCTATAATTGGAAGTGCATTAAGTTATGCTATTGCAACAGTGGCGGTACGCACTATAGATACATTTGTTCATCCAATAGCAGCGTCATTTTATGTCACCTTGCCAGGGGCGTTATTTTTTATGATTTTGTCAATTTATGGTAATGAAGTTTCAATGGCTTCATTTGAATTATCTGTCCTCATTATGTCAGGATTTTTTGGTGGTTTAACTACCATATCAGTGATCTTAATGTTTATGCTTGTTCGAGATGCTGGGCCGGCAATTGCGTCATTACCACAATACTTAACGCCGATAATAGCTCTGTTGCTTGCTGCTTATTGGTTAAAAGAAGATGTTCCTGAAAATTCAATAATTTCTTTGCTTATTATATTGTTAGGGATATTCATTACCCAAAGCTATATTACCAGATCAAAATTTAAAGGATTTAAAAAGCCATGATTTATTTGGTCTGATAGCATAGTCACAGAAATAACAAACAGCCTGCCCCCTGTATGCTGAGATAGATCGTAAGCTACTGCTAAAATCCGTTTACTAACAAACTAT
>JBFFIY010000138.1:0-13249 GCA_041556195.1 Enterobacterales bacterium | reverse complement strand
GAGGTAAGGGGCGTTAGCAGGACGCAGAAGCTTTGTCGCTCTTGAAAATGACCAGTCAGAGCCTGCCCCGCGAGCGGAGTGAGTGCTTTGGGTATTCTCTACGAGCGACGCCTTGACCTGGATTCTCACGGAAGCTCTGAAATCCCGCATTTCCGGGTATCACGGGTATATAAGGTATCCTGTAGCAATACTACAACCCCCTAACCATCTTACGTACTTCAGATACATGGCGGCGGCTCACTTCCAGTTCCAGATCCATTCCGCCAAGATACACTGAATAATGCCCGCTTTTATCCCGACGCAATTCGGTAATAGCCGATTTTGCCACCAATGCATTACGATGCACACGAATAAAATATTGATGGAATTCTTTTTCAAGGCTTTTAAGAGGCTCTTCTGTTAGCAGCTCTGTCTCATGGTGGCGAATAACCACATATTTTTGCTCTGCTTTGAAATAGGTTATCTCAGCTATTGGGATCCGGCGTAAGTCACCTCTCAGCGTAACCGACAAATGATCTCTGGTTTGAGGTTTTTGAGAGGTGTCGAGTTGAAGTCTTTGTGCTCGTGTGGTTTTTTGAACACGGTTAAGTGATTCCACCAGCTCTTGTCGATTAATGGGTTTGAGCAAATAAGCTTGTCCCCCTTTCTGAAAGGCTTCAAGTGCATGTTGATCATAAGCCGTAGTAAAAATAATGGCTGGTGGTTGTTTTTGTTGTTGTAATTTTGCTGCCGTTTCCAAACCATCGATACCAGGCATTTCAATATCAAGCAATACAATTTCAGGCTCCAGTTTTGAAGATAATAATAGAGCCTCCTCACCATGTTTTGCTTCGCCTGCTACCTGATAGTCTACTAATTCACCAATTAAACTCGATAAACGAAATCGGGCCAGTGGTTCATCATCGACGATGAGTACTTTCATGATTGTTTGTCCACAAGACGAAGATCGGGTAGTTCAATTTCCACCTGGAACTGCCCCTGAGATTTTTCTGTACGTAATCTGGCCTTATCCTGGTAAAGTAATTGTAGTCGATTTTTAACATTACCAAGACCAACACCGGTTCCGTGTCGCTCTTTTGTTTTGGCAGGAGCTAATGGGTTAGTAATGATAATTTTAAGTTGCCCTGATGAAATACTTGCCTTTAACTTGAGCAAACCACCTTCTGGACAATGGGTAATTCCATGAATAATGGCATTTTCTATCAATGGCTGTAAAAAAAGACTCGGCACAGGAAAATCAGATGGAACCGAATCCACTTCAAATTGGATCTGTAATCTATCACCGAGCCTTAATAATTCCAATTCAATATATTGCCTGGAAATCTTCAGTTCATGTTCCCATGACACCATAAATTGAATATCGTTGAGTATCGCCCTCATTAAACCGGCAAGATTCTCAACCGCCTGTTCAGCTTGCTCGGGAGAGAGGCGTACCAATGCAGCTATAGAATTAAGTGTGTTGAATAAAAAATGTGGGTGTATTCGAGCGTGAAGAGCCTCTATGCGTGCCTTAGACTCTGCCGCAAGACGATAGCGATACTCTTGTTGAAGATAAAAATAGCGCAATAAAACTGCACCAATGATGCTGGAAATCGTTAGATTTTTAAGTACAAAGAGCCACTGAGCTTCATTGAGCATACCAAATTTACTAAAATCAGCATGATGCTCAACCAACCATACTGCCGTTACGCTGCAAAAGAAGGTCGCTAATAAAATAAGACCATATGCCACCAGACCTATCTGCCATACGGGACGGTGACTGATTCTGGATCGCAACCCACACAACATTGCACAACTGAGCAGTGCCGTCCATTGAATCATCAGGGAATACAATCCTAAAACTTCCCAGCCTGGTTCGGTTGTAGATGATAATGTGAGAACAATGGCCAGAAGTTGAGCGACAAGCACCACCAGAAAAACACTCTGGGCTCGACAGAGATCCGGTAGAAAATGGTTAGTTGTAGAGGGGGATTCCAATGAAAATCGACCTGTGCCTGATGCAGAAATTCAATATTCTTGATAATGCCTGTTCCAAAGCACAGTGACAAGTAATTTGAGTATAGTTCCTTAGATAGTTGGGTTACTATTATCCTATTCTAAAATTTCAACTACACTCTTAAATAAACGGCAAAACCGAAGAAAAGACATCAAAGAGTAATATTAAAATAGTGACAGCTAGCCCAAAACCCATAAAAATCGATATTAAAGATCTCGATCGCAAACAGTTAGATGTTGTGCGACATCGGTTTATGGGAATTAACCAACGCCGTTTGATGCGGATCAGGGAAAGCTCTGGAGACATGTTGAAGCTGGTGTTAGATGCATTACCGGTATTAATTCATGTTAATCACCCATTATTACCAGGTTACCAAAATCAGGAAACACCCTGCGCCATTTGCGACTATTCCCCCTCAAAGATCGAACTTACCACCACTAAAAGAATTGCTAAAAGTTTTAGTCTTCAGAAAAGAGCTTTTCTAAGACGAGACATATTATCATTATTTATGATGGGTTCGATGGGTACCCTGGGACAAAGTAGCAGTAGTGATCTTGATATTTGGGTGGTACATGCTAATGATTTAGACGCCATAGCACTTAAGTCCTTACAACAAAAACTAACGGGGATAGAACTCTGGGCAAAAGAGTTAGGGATCAGTCTCCATTTTTTTATGATGCATCCAGATTATTTCAAAGAGCAGCATGACGTTACAATGGATCAGGAGAATTGTGGTACAAGCCAACACTTTTTATTATTAGATGAATTTTATCGAACCGCCTTACTCATTGCCGGTCGATTTCCACTGTGGTGGCTAATTCCACCGGAACAGGAGCAACATTATGAGAACTTTGCTAATCATCTTGTAAAAAAAAGATTTGTCCGTGATGGAGACTGGATTGATTTTGGCGGAGTTCATAACATCCCTGTTGAAGAATATTTTGGGGCCGCTTTATGGCATATGAATAAAGCCATTGAATATCCTTATAAATCGACATTAAAAATTATGCTGATGGAAACCTATGCTGCGGATCACCCAAAGGTAACGCCTCTTTGCCACACTTTTAAAGAAAAAGTTTATAACGGTTTTACAGAACCCTCAGAGATAGATGCCTATTTACTAATCTATCGTAAGGTTGAGCTCTACTTAAATTCTAACCAGGATGAGGATCGACTGGAATGGGTCAGGAAATGTCTTTATTTAAAGACCGCTGAAAGACTCAGTATCAATTTAAGAACTAAAAAAGATCGTTGGAGACGAGATCTCATGCAGCAACTCATTGATCAATGGGGTTGGGAAAGAGATCATTTATTACAACTTGATGCTCGTCGCCATTGGAAAGTTCTTCGCACCATTGAGGAGCGAAATATCCTCGTCAGGGAAATGACCCAGAGTTATCGATTTTTAAGTCATTTCGCCAGAATTTATGCATCAGAAATGAATGTATCTTCCCAGGACATGACTATTCTTGGAAGAAAACTCTACGCAAGTTTTGAACGTCGTTCCGAAAAAATAGATAGGATAAATCCAGGGATCTCTCCAGATTTAACTGAACCTGAATTATCTTTTTTTTATTCAGCGGATGGAGGCAATAAAAACATCTGGTCACTCTACAGAGGGATTATTTTACCCAATGAGGTTGACTACAATAAACCTTTAAAAAAACACAAAAATCTATTAGAGATTGTTTCGTGGATTTTCGTTAATGGATTAATTAAAAAGACTACAAAAATAGCTGTTTTAGGTAATAACGCACCAATTACAGCATCTCAACTAAACACAGTAATTAGAAAAATCGACAGCTACTTTCCCAGAGTTGAACATGTTGCTCAGGAAGAAGCCTACCAACAAATTGCAAAATCAGTCAAAACTTTATATCTCATAAACATTAGTGAATACAACGATAAAAATAACCCGAAAAAAGACTATCATCTGATCAGTGATCTAAATGATCCACTTTCATATGGATCCAGACGAGAGAACCTTATTTTTTCTGTTGACATGTTATCAGTAAACTCCTGGAATGAGGTCACAGTCAGGCGATTTACTGGTCAGGGAACGGTTCTAAGATTATTACAGCATGCCTACCAAAGCCAGCAGGCAAATCCATTATGGAGTTATAAACTTGCCTGTGAAATAGGCTCCTATGCAAATGCTATTACCCTTCGCTTAAAAAAAGTTTTAAAACAAGTATTAAACTTCCAACCAGCCTCTCCACCAGCAAGATATATTTGGCAAGTTGCTACCCATTACCAATTCCTGGGAATTACCAAAGATCGAATTGAACCAAGCATATTTGAAAATGAAAATGATTTAATGAAAATGTTGGCATCCTCAGATAGTCGAGGAGAATTTATTACCACCGCCTTCGATGAAAACTGCCTTAAAGATGAACCCTTACAAATCATTTCAAAACATGCACTAATTGGAGAAGTTAATGTTTATTTATTTAAAACAAATAGTCTCATAAAAATTTGGGTCTCTGATGAGGCTGGAGCATTAATACATATTGAAAAAAAATATGACCGTTTAAGTTGCCTGATAAAAACCTATAGTTTATTCTTCGAAATGGTAGCTAATCGACAATTTGTATTAGGGGAAACAATTGAAATTCGTAAAGTAAATTTTTACCAACTGAATTTTGTTAACAAACGCTGGCGCAAGAAAAAATTATCCGCTCAAATAGACTTTATTCCAAAACGTTTCTTTCCAATTCAAGCCATTGTAGAAAATCAAAATTCTGAAACTAGCCACATTACTATTTATTGTGATGGAGCAACTTTTAGCGAACAAGAATACGGCAAACAGCTTTACACAAAAATAGCACATTATATTTATGCAAAACGCAATTATCAGGCAAAATATCCTATCTATATTACTGATCTTGAACTAAGTCAATTAACACACGAAGGGGCATTATCCAGCTGTCTTTATCTCAAATACAAGTGGGAGATTGAAAATAAGTTGGATAATGCATTGAAAAACATAAATCAGAAGTAACCGTTCAAGAACTGATTTCACTGAATAGATACAATAATAACTTGCTTTAAACAGGCACAAGCATCGTTTGCAGCCATTGACCAATCACTGCAATTTCTTCAGGGCAAACGGCATGTTGCATTGGATATTTATGCGGCAAAACGTTGTAGTCCCATTGCTTTAATTGATGCACCAACATATCCCCAAGCGAAGGATGAACAACGGGATCCTGCGTACCATGGGCCTGTAAAATATGAATGTTTTTGTTCACTTCTGACAACTTTGGCTCTAGCTCATCCACTAAAGGCAGGTAAGTCGATAAAGCTATCAGTCCTGCTAATTGATGCTGGCAAGTTAAACCGGCATGCAAACAAACCACACCACCCTGAGAAAAACCTGCCAGGACAATATTTCTTGAATCAATACCAGAAACTATTTCATTCTCAATAAGTTGATTTACATATTCAACTGAAGATTTGATACCTGCGGAATCTGCTCTTGTATCTAACTCCATTCCCAAAATGTCATACCATGAACGCATAGCCATGCCAGCATTAATCGTAACAGGCTGAACCTTTGCATGTGGAAAAATAAATTTAATCCCTAAAGAAGCTACACCAAGATGCGGTACAATTGGCTCAAAATCATGACCATCAGCACCTAAACCATGCAACCAGATCACGCTGGCCTGATGCTTAACTGAAGGCTCAAGAATAACAGGGGTTTGATAACTCATTATTTCTCCAAATCTATATTAAACTTAATCGGGTATCCTGCTTGCTGGCTCACATGTTCTGTCAGGCAGATAAAAAAATCAACATTATTTTTTTCATCAACCCAATGATTATTTAACCAGTTGAAATGAAACCCTCCCCCTTTAGTAGCTAACCAGAGCTGAAATTGAGAAGTCTGACGGTTAATGATAATACGACTTCCATCCTCAAACTCAAGGGTTAAAATACCACCTATGGTGTCATAATCAATTTCCGTATCAGCCTCTTCTATGGTTTCTTCAATTGCCAATAGAGTAGTATCAACTAATTGATTAAATTCAGATTCTTTCATTAGGAACACCTGTTATCAGCTTAATTAATCATAAGCGGGTATTGTGCCACAGCTAAATGCAAGATGTATGGTATAAATGATCCTGGATATCGGTTAATTCTATTTGCAGATCACAACATGATATACTCTGCTTATTATCAGTGATTTGGATAAACTTATGCTTCTTCAAAAACTTTCTATAGCATTGTTTGCTGTTTTTTTATTGGCAGGTTGTGGCCAAAAAGGTGCTTTATATTTGCCCAAAAAGGAAGACAAGCAGCCCCCTGCTCAAGAACAACCAAAAAAGGATGAGATTAAGAAAGACACACCACAATCACAAAACAAGTCTTAAATCATGAATAGATTGAAAATTCCTTTTTCAAAAATGCATGGCTTAGGCAATGATTTTGTGGTGCTGGATCATGTGACTAATCCATTGTTTTTGAATGCAAAACAGATCCGACTGCTATCAGATCGACATCGTGGAATAGGCTGTGACCAGTTAATATACGTAGAAGCGCCTGTTCGTCCTGATGCTGACTTTCATTATCGGGTATTCAATGCTGACGGCACTGAAATTGAACATTGCGGCAATGGAGCCCGCTGTTTTTACCGATTTGTTAGAGATAAGAATCTCACCTGGAAGGGGAAGCTAAGGGTTTCAACAGAAACGGGAGCAATATTAGAATTATCTCAGTCTTCTCACGGTATGGTATCGGTTGAAATGGAAGAACCACTGTTTCAGACTCCGCAAATACCCTGCACTGTGGAGAAAAAGCAAACAATGTATTCTCTATTTGTGGCTCAAGAGAATTTCGAAGTAGGGTTAGTTTCTATGGGTAATCCCCACTGTGTTATTCTTGTACCCGATGTAGATAGCGCACCGGTCAATGAACTGGGTCCGATGATTTGCCAACACCCCTGGTTTCCTGAAGGTGTAAACGTGGGTTTTATGGAAGTGCTCAATCCCGTCAAAATTAAATTAAGAGTTTTTGAAAGAGGCGTTGGTGAGACTCAGGCTTGTGGCACAGGTGCCTGCGCCGCATTGGCTGTAGGCCGCCAACAAGGTTGGTTAGATGAACGCGTAAGAGTTGAATTACCTGGTGGAACTCTACAGCTAGCCTGGAAAGGTGCTGGCCATAAACTACGCATGACTGGTTCTGCCGTTACCGTATTTGAGGGGGAAATTGAATTATGATCGACAATATGGAATGTTCTACTACCCTACAAGCAGAAAAGGTTAGTGACTACCTGCGTTGCAATCCTGATTTTTTAGTCAAACATCCTGAACTCATTAACATTTTAGATATTCCACACCAAACCGGAGGTGTTGTTTCATTAGTCGAACGACAGGTGAAATCTTTAAGAGATGAAAACCGCCGATTACAGGGTCAATTGATTGAAGTCCTGCGAACGGCACAAGACAATGAAAAATTGTTTCGCTGTTGCAACCGTCTCTTTACTAGATGGCTTCAAGAAACCAGCCGAGACAACTTCGTTAAAAATATTCACAATGATATTACTGAACTGTTTAACATAGATTATGCAGCACTAATCTTAAATGACAATAATGAAGCTATTGCCCTATGTGAACAACTAGACAGTGGTTTTCCAGATAAACAACCACTTTGCGGTCCCTGTGATCCCATAACATCTAAGCAACTTTTTCCTCCACAAACTCAGTTTTCTTCAATGGCAATCGTACCGCTGGGAGCCAATGCTAAAAGCGGGATCCTATTACTAGCCAGCAACAAATCCGATGGGTTTAGCCCTACCATGGGGACATTATTTCTGGAACAAATTGGTGACATTCTGGACAACCTGTTGACACATTCTTTTTAACAATATGAGATTCTTCCATATAATTTTTATTGAATAATATGATTATAAGTAATTTTGGTTACTCCGTATGATTGAGAAAAAGTGGATCGATTTATATCTGGAAATACTTCGCACACAGCGAGGCTATTCTCCTCATACTATCAGTAACTACCAACGGCAGTTACAAGCCACCAAAAACACGCTTTGGCCCAATGCAGAAACCGACTGGAAAAATCTTCTCCCTGCCGAAGTTCAATTTCTTGTGGCAAGATGGCATCAAGCTGGAGCAGCCTCAAGTTCTATCAGTACTCGCTTATCTGCATTAAGAGGTTTTTATCAGTTTTTAATTAAAAAAAAATGGGTAACTATCAATCCGGTTAAAGCGATTCAAGCACCAAAAATTAATAAACGTTTACCCAAACAAATTGACGCTGAAACCCTGACCAGTTTTTTACAACAAATCCCTCAGAACAATGCATTATCTGCAAGAGATAGAGCTATCATGGAATTATTTTATAGCTCAGGTCTTCGGCTTGCCGAACTGGTCTCACTGGACATTGATGCTGTACCTGAAAGTGATGGTTTATTAAAGGTAACGGGTAAGGGTGATAAAGAACGTTATATACCTATTGGTACAAAAGCTCAAGATGCTATAAAAATCTGGCTTAATTATCGCGATGAATTAATTCACAAAAATTTACAACAACAGGCTTTGTTTGTTTCAAAAAATGGAACCAGATTAGCACCCAGAAGCGTACAGGAAAGGTTAAATGTCTGGGCAAAAAAATGCGCTCTTCCCTCTCACTTGCACCCACATAAATTGCGCCATTCCTGTGCAACACATCTCCTGGAAAACTCGCAAAATTTACGTGCTGTTCAAGAATTACTAGGCCATGCCAGCCTCACCACTACACAGGTTTATACTCATGTAGACTTTAGTCACCTGGCAAAAATTTATGATCAGGCGCATCCAAGGGCACAACAAAAACCATCAAAAAACAAGCATGAATTCGATTAAAGCAATTAGTTTTGATCTGGATGATACACTTTGGGATAACCTGAGTGTTATTCATCGAGCCAACAAAAAACTTTATCAAAAAATGGTTTTCTCTTACCCTGTGATCGAAGAACATTTTGATCAAAGTGCTTTTGATCAAGTTGGCTTTGAGATAGCTAATTCAGCTGCTCATTCAAGTAATCTATCCTTGCTGAGAGAAAAGCATATTATTTCGATTTTAGAAACATGCCAATGTTCAATCCATCAGGCGAAAGAGTTTTTTGATTATTATTATTATTGGCGCAATCAGGTTGAATTATTTCCAGCGGTACGGCAAACTTTACAACAGCTATCTCAAAGCTACCCGTTAGTTTCGGCAACTAATGGCAATATTAACCTTGAGCAGATAGGGTTAAAAATCTATTTTAATTTTTCTGTTTGTGCTGCTGATGTTTCTGAAAAAAAACCCGGTTTAAAAATGTATCAAGCCATTATTAAAGAATTGGATCTGCCAGCTGCACAAATCTTGCACATCGGTGACAGCTTTCAAAACGATGTGATGGCTTCAATAAAAGTAGGAATGAAAGCTATTTGGTTTAATCCTCAGAAATTAAAATATCCAGAACCAAATAAAAATATTCTAGGGAGTATTTCATGTGTTAGTGAATTGATTTCTTTATTGAACCTGGATTAAAAACTTAGTATTCGTAAAATCATATCGCTTCCAATCTTGCATAACCTAATATTAACCACTTGCTACCAGCCGTTTCAAAATTTATTTGGATGCGGGCCTGGTCACCATTCCCCTCAAAATTAAGTACTGTCCCCTGACCGAACTTCGGATGTAAAACCCGTTGCCCCAATCTGTAACCTCCCGCGCCAACTGAGGTGGTTTTAGTGTAGGCAACAGGTCTGGAAACCGTAGCATTTAAGCGGACTTCTTCACGGCAACTGCTTGGGATCTCTTCAACAAATCTTGAAAGACTTTGATAGGTTTCATTGCCCCACATGCGACGCTTTTCGGCCCAGCTGATCATTAATTGTTGTTCAGCCCTTGTTATACCAACATAGGCAAGTCGTCTTTCTTCTTCTAATCCATCGGGATCTTCCTGTGATCGTTTATGGGGAAACAGGCCTTCTTCCATACCTGAGAGAAATACCAGCGGAAACTCAAGCCCTTTTGCTGAGTGTAATGTCATCAACTGCACTGCACGCTGATGTTCAGATGCCTGCTGCTCGCCAGACTCCAGTGCTGCGTGAGAAAGAAAAGCCTGGATCGGTGACATGGGTACATCCATCATTATTTCTTCTGGATCAAATTCGCTGCAGGCTGCAACCAGTTCCTGTAAGTTTTCTTTTCGGCTTTCCCATTTATCACCTGCTTCTTTGCGATAATTTTCCATCAGACCAACCGAGTGTATAATTTGTTTTATCTGAACACTTAATGTTTCATTTTCTGCTTCTCTGTCTATACCTTTAATTAAATCCTGAAACAGGGTTAATGCTGTTATCGCTCTGGCATTGAGTAACCCTTCTGCACAGATTTTCAAACTGGCCTGCCACAGGCTTATTGATCCTGAACGTGCTAATTCTCTGACTTGCTCAACTGTTCGATCACCAATGCCACGAGTGGGTGTATTGATGATCCGTTCAAATGCGGTGTCATCATCGAGGTTTTCACAAAGTTTAAGATAGCCCAGAGCATCCTTGATTTCAGCTCGATCAAAGAAACGCAATCCACCATAAATTCGATAAGGGATCTGCTGCGTAAGAAGCGCTTCTTCTAATACGCGAGACTGCGCATTAGAACGATATAAAACCGCACAATCATCCCAGTTACCCTGTTGTTGCCACTCTTTTATACGAGAAGCAATAAAGCGTGCTTCTTCCTGTTCATTAAATGCCTGATAAATACGAATAGGTGACCCCTTATCACCCTCTGTCCAGAGTTTTTTGCCCAAACGATTATAATTTTGTGAGATGACCGCATTAGCGGCTTCTAAAATCGTTGCGGTTGAACGATAATTTTGTTCAAGCTTGATGGTTTCACTGCCACAGAAATCTTCTTTAAATAAATGTAAATTATCGGTTTTTGCGCCACGCCATCCATAAATGGATTGATCATCATCACCCACAATAGTGATATTACCTTTATCAGAAGCCAGCGCTTTTAACCAGAGATACTGGATCTGATTGGTATCTTGAAATTCATCTACCAGAACATGATGAAACCGCTCTTGATAATGTTTCAGTAATCGTGGATTGTTTTGCCAAAGCTCATGAGCTCTTAATAACAGCTCGTTAAAATCAACCAGGCCATTACGTTCACAGGCTCTTTCATAGTTAATATAAACCTGAATCATTTCCAGACTAAAACGATCTGGCTTTTTCGGCACTTGAGAAGCTCTTAAACCATCATCCTTCTGCTGATTAATAAACCATTGTACCTGCCTCGGCGGAAGTAGTTTTTCATCCAGCTCCAGATCTTTCATCAAGCGCCTGACCAGCCTTAACTGATCTTCACTATCTATGATCTGAAAATTTTCTGTTAACCCGGCATCTTTCCAATGCATCCGTAATAAACGATGAGCAATACCATGAAAAGTGCCTAACCACAGCGTATTTACCGGCCTTCGCAACATTCTTTCTACTCTTGCTCGCATCTCCTGAGCTGCCTTATTGGTAAAAGTCACAGCCAAAATAGCATGAGGTGCAACGCCCTGCTCAATCCAATGAGCAATACGATGAACCAGCACCCGAGTCTTACCGCTACCAGCACCAGCAAGTACTAATAATGGGGTATTGGGATGTG
Source organism: Enterobacterales bacterium (assembly GCA_041556195.1). Lineage (GTDB taxonomy): Bacteria > Pseudomonadota > Gammaproteobacteria > Enterobacterales > 21-14-all-40-8. The sequence goes on along the minus strand of JBFFIY010000138.1, from coordinate 1,599 downwards.
TTACTGCCAGTTGTTGCGGTGGATTTAACTGGGCGTTTAGATGATTGGAATTATTCATAGAAGTATTGTAACAGTGGATTCATCTGATGACAGGGTTATTTAACAATGGTTCTTTACCATCTGTAAAAATATCCCACCAACAGAATTTCATTGCAAGGATCTGATCTAGCTCTCTGGTTTTTGCTGTTCGCCTGTAGTTTTGAGTTGCATCATCTGCAGGCTCAGCAAAACAGGCTAATTCATTAGCTTCCAACATATGGGTAATACCTTTAGAAAAACCTCCTCCACCATAAACAACATAAGCATCCATCTGCATGGCTTTTGCATCATTCAAAGTGTAAGGTATTTTCTCATCTACTGTTCCTGATACAGACTGATATTTACATTCGATGGCAACTGCCTGACTCTGTGTCTCATCAACAACCAAAACATCCACTCTTCTATTTTTACCAATTATGCTCTTGCCCATGGAGACTTCTCTATAGACTTTAATGCCACGTGTTCCGAAATTATTTACAATATAGCTGCCAACCCAATCAGCATAATCATTTCCATTCATTCAATTATTCCTTTTATACGAGTTGTAAATCGCTTTGACATAACTCTTCCTTATTTTCATGTTTGGTGGTTTTAATTATCGGTGTAAGCTTTTCAGTGAGATTATCTGAACTGGAAATTAGAGACAACCGCTCTTTTGCCGCTTCAAGGGCAGTATCACTAATATCACAGCCTTTAAACAACCTTCCCTGGTTTATAGCAGCTTCACCAACGCTGGCTGATCCAAAAAAAGGATCAATAACAAGTTCACCGCCTACTGTGCTTTGTTTTATTAATATTTCTGATATATCTACAGGTTTCTCCGTAGGATAACCTCCACGAATGCGTGGTGATGACAAGATATCCGGGATCCCAAGATTATTAAGCTTGCGTTTTCCTTTCTCGAAAAACAGAATAAATTCATAACGCGCTCGATAGTGATATCCCATACCTATTTTTTCTTTGTCCCAAACAATAGGCTTCCAAAACTTAAACCCGATCTCTTCAGCAATTGGCTTTGCAATAAACATCGTTTCCTGATCACAGAATAAATAAAAGTGCGTATTTTGTTTTAAGACGCGATATATTTCTGAAAATAACTCTGGAAAGCGATTATTCGGGAAAATATTAAACCAGGGGTTTGAAGATCCCTTACTGACTTTTAGACGAGTTGTTGTTCCTTTTGATCGATGTTTTTCTAATGACTCATAGGGGGGATCTGTAATGACAAGATCTACCGATCCTTCCTCTAAAGTCTTTAGCCACTCAACTGCATCATCATTATCCAATTTGAATTGGGTCATTCCACAACCAAAATTATACTATTCATGCTGCTAGTATATGGTGGATACCTAATGATGTCTACAATCAGAAAACACTTTAGTTTTTGACATAGTGGATCTGTTATACCCGTGACGCCTGGAAATGTGGGATTTCAGAGTTTCAGTGGTAAGTCAGGTCAAGGCGTCGCTCGTAGACAATGGCTGGTCATTTTCAAGAGCGACAAAGCTTCTGCGTCCTGCTAACGCCCCTTACCTCCGTCCATGGAGGCAACGAAGGACT
>JBFFIY010000137.1:0-13322 GCA_041556195.1 Enterobacterales bacterium | reverse complement strand
GTTATGGCATTATCTCAGAAAAAGAATAAAGAGGTTTTGATCTATTGTCCATTCTTGTTGTGATCGATTGACCATTCTTGTTGTGATCTTTCTCTTACAAAAAAGTTCTCTTGTCAGAATTTTGGTGCGGAGTGTGGGATATTAGCAATTCAGAAAACTATATTAGTCAGGAACATGATGTAAGAGGTGTTATTCGTCTTTTGAAGTTACAACTGGAAATAAATGCCTCTAAGGATGAAAATGTCATTGAGCTCATTCAGCGTTCAAAAAACACCAACCCCTATACCGGTAAAGCGATGGACTATGATGAAGAAAAAAGAATTTTGAGTTTTAAATGCCTGGATTATCGCAAGTTCAAGAAGTGCTCAATAAGCATATAGAAGCTGAAAATAGTAGTCCAGTAAAGACTGCCTTATGAATCCAGGTTAAAAGAACTAGTCAGAGCCTGCACCGCAAGTGGAGCGAGTGATTCCGGTATTCTTTGCGATCTGCTCTGACTTTCTACCTAAGCTTTGACTGCCTGGATGTCAGCAATGAATTGATTCATTTTCTCGATATGGCGAAGCATCGCAACATTGCAATTGAAACCAACCATAGCATTTTTCAAGAAGCACTTTTGTAAAGCTAATGAACAATGGGTTATTTTTCCAGATATTTCAGTTTATTAGGAACACCCATCCAGTCATCAGCATCATCAGGCGGGGCTTTCATTTCAGTGATATTGGGCCATTCTAATGAGAGTTCAGCATTTAGTTCGATAAAATGTTTTTGATCATCAGGTAAATCATCTTCTTCAAAAATGGCCTCGGCAGGACATTCTGGCTCACAAAGGGCACAGTCTATACATTCATCAGGGTTAATCACTAGAAAATTAGGGCCTTCATAGAAGCAGTCAACGGGGCATACTTCTACACAATCTGTGAATTTGCACTTGATGCAATTATCTGCGACGACAAAAGTCATTGAGTTTTCTCCTTAATTTTTAATCAGTTAAAGCCTTTTTTGTGGCTCTAACATTACGAGTTTGTTTTGGAAGATAGAAGTTGTCTTATTTTATACAATATTTCGAGTGCTTGTCTCGGTGATAAATTGTCAGGATCAATTTCTTTGATCTCCTTCAGAGCGGTATTGAGCATCAAATCTGCCACAGGATCAAGTGATTTTTTGACCATTAGAGGTAAACTTTGTTGTTGTTCTGGTTTTGATGAAGTTTTAGGAGATTTTTTGGAGTCTTGGGCTAAAGAAGCTGAAGACTCCAACTCCAATAATTTTTGATTGGCACATTCTAATACATCATCTGGCATGCCTGCCAGCTTCGCCACCGCAATACCAAAACTTTTGCTTGCAGGTCCAGGTTGCACAGAATGCATAAATTTTATGCCCTGTGGGGTGTCTGCTGCATCAAAGTGAAAGTTGTCCACGGCTTGATAGCTTTCACTTAATTGAGTCAGTTCAAAATAATGGGTTGCAAACAGGGTGAAAGCCTTATTTTTCTCAATAAGTGTTCTTGCACAGGCCCACGCAATTGACAGGCCATCATAGGTACTGGTGCCCCGGCCAATTTCATCAAGCAATACCAGGCTTGATGTTGTGGCATTATTGATAATTGAAGCGGCCTCGTTCATTTCGACCATAAAGGTCGAGCGGCCACCTGAGAGATCATCTGATGCACCTATTCGAGTAAAAATTCGATCGAAACTGCCAATGCTTGCTGAAGCGGCGGGCACAAAACAGCCGACATGCGCCAATAATACGATCAAAGCGGTTTGTCTCATCCAGGTAGATTTACCACCCATATTAGGGCCAGTGAGCAAAATAAAGCGGTTTTCAGGTGATAAATTAACCCCGTTTGGCACAAAAGGATGTTCAGAGAATTGTTCAACAACTGGATGGCGCCCTTCAGTAATTTGCAATTGACTCGATGCAATCAAAGTAGGGCGACTGTATTGATGGGTTTCAGCAGTTAAAGCAAAGCCATTGATAACATCTAAGTGTGCCAGCTGAACAGCGATTGCATAAAGCTGGCTAAGATGAGGTTTTATAAGTTCAAATAGTTGCTGATATAGACTTTTTTCGAGTGCCAATGCTTCACTCGAACTTTTAAGGGCCCTATCTTCAAAGGCTTTTAATTCTGGTGTAATAAATCTTTCGGCATTTTTTAAAGTTTGCCGGCGAATAAAATGTTCTGGCACCTGATCACTCATGCCACGGCTAACTTCGATATAATATCCATGGACGCGGTTATAACCAATTTTTAACGTGTTTAATCCGCTGGCCTCTCGCTCTCTAGCTTCCAGGGCTTTAAGATGGTCGGCACCAGTTTGACTTAGCTGTCTAAGTTCATCGAGTTCAGTGTGATAACCTGTAGCAATAACCCCACCATCACGAATGGTTGAAGGTGGGTTATCGATGATAGCCGATTGTAATAATTTCAATAATTCCTGTTGTATAGGCAACAATTGACTGATGTCGCTTAATACCGACAATTCAGTGTTATTAAGTGTGGTTACAATTTCAGGTAGCGTTTCCAGGCTCTGGCGTAAACGGACAAAATCTCTAGGGCGAGCATTACCCAGGCTAATACGCGTCAGCACTCTTTCCATGTCGCCAATTTGGCGCAGTAATTTTGCTAAAGCTTCTGTTTCCGCCGATTGAATTAAGGCCTCTACCTGTTCCAGTCGATTTTCAATTTTATTGGTATCGGTTAAGGGAGCATGAAGCCATTGACGTAGCAGACGTGCACCCATTGGACTCCTTGTCTGGTTGATTGCCTGATAAAGAGTTTTCTCACCACCACCACGAATATTCTGAGTTAATTCAAGGTTATGACGAGTAGCTGCATCTAGTGTTAATACCTCAGATGATTGTTCAACAACCATTTTTTGAATATGAGAGATATCGGTTTTTTGTGTTTCTTGAATATAACGAAGACAAGCGCCTGCTGAAGCAATAGCAGTAGAGAGATTTTTACAACCAAAACCATCAAGGCTATTAGTTTTAAAAAATTGACATAGATGACGGAAATTACTTTCCGCATCAAAATCCCAATCGGGGCGGCGAGTGAGCTTATCATCCAGGAGTTGTTTCAGTGGCGGATTGAGTTCGAGTGATTCGGATATCAATATTTCGTTGGCATGAAGACGCTCCAGGGTGGAAAGCAGTTCTTCATTAGTTGATAATTCAGTTAACCTGAATTGACCGGTACTGACACTGATCCAGGATAACCCCCAACAAGTTTTGCCACTTGAGGTTTTACTGACACAATGAAGTGCTGCCAGTATGTTATCCTGATTATCAATAAGCAAAGAATCGTCGGTTAATGTCCCGGGCGTAATAATACGCACAACTTTACGTTCAACAGGTCCTTTGCTCGCAGATGGATCGCCTATCTGCTCACAAATAGCCACTGACACACCGAGCTTAACTAACTTTGCTAAATAACCATCAATTGAATGATAGGGCACACCTGCCATGGGAATAGGGTTGCCCGCAGAAGAGCCACGAGCGGTCAGAGTGATTTCTAATAATTCAGAAGCACGACGTGCATCTTCATAAAACAACTCATAAAAGTCTCCCATCCGGTAAAGCAAAAGGTGGTCAGGATGATCGGCTTTAATACGTAAATATTGTGCCATCATGGGTGTGTGTTTTTGATTGTTTGTAGTTATAGACATTGAAAAATTAAGTTATCTTGTTGATAAGGTTATTATCTCAGTATTGGCTTAAAAAGCCAGTCTGGAATATTTTTTAATTGAATTTAAAAATTGTATATAAAGTAGCCTATTCTGAGTTTTCAAACACAAAACAGGACAAATTTTATTATCTAGCGCAAATATCGCAAAAAGTACCTTGATTTGATTGCAATTAATGTGAATAATGAATACGCTCAATAACGAGATATAAAACAACTTTTATAATAATTGTTTATTTAAAATGTAATAAGTTTACTTTTTTAAGATGATAAGATGATCTGATTCTTATTTAACCAATTGATTTTTATTAGCTTTTTGTTTGTTTTGTAATAAGCTGTATAAATTTTTTGTGAAAATAATAGTTAAATAAGAAATAAGAGGTTTTTATGTCATTTAAAAAAAGTAAGCGAGCATACTGTTGCTCAGCTTTTGTTGTTTTTATCGCGCAAATTTTGTCTATTAACTCATCAGCATTCGCTGTTGAAGATATACAGGTACATGGTTTTGCCACCGCAGGTTATACTGTCAGTGATGAAGACGTTGCCTTCATGGGTGTTGTTGATGATCGCGGAGATTTCGAGTTAGATAGTATTCTTGGACTCCAGATCGATGTAAAAATTGACGATAAATTAAGTCTAACAACACAAGCGGTCATATCAAATAAAAATGATGAATCTTTAAGGGCTGAATGGGCATTTCTACGTTATCGCCTAGATGATAATGTTACTATCCGTGGTGGGCGTTTACGTACACCATTTTTCATGCTCTCTGATTCACTGGAAGTTGGTCATACCTATCCCTGGGTAAGACCTCCTCAAGAAGTCTATGGCGAACGCCATGTCCCTTTCTCTTCGTTTACAGGCATCGATTTCCTTATTAATTTCGAACTGGGTTCTGCTCAATTAGAACTGAAACCATGGATAGGTGATTCTGATATTACTATTTCAAAAGTCGTTCCTATTTTTGAAGGTGCTGAATTTGAGACCGATGACCAGTGGGGATTAAACACAACACTGTCTTTTGATAGTCTCACCTTTAGTGCCGGTTGGAGCACCAGACTCTTTTCTATGGAAGGTGTGCCTCTTCCCCCATCTGTTTTATTACCTGTCAGGGGTGACTTTTTAGGTTTCGGATTTATCGGAGATTGGGATAATTTATTGCTCATGGGAGAATTCACTAAAGCTGATTTTGATGATCCGTTTTTTGATGATCGGGAAAGCTGGTATGCCACAATTGGTTATCGAATTGGTGATTGGATGCCCCATTTAACACTTGCTGAATTAGATGGTGATTCTGCTCCTGTACCACTTGCACATCAGGAGTCAATTACAATTGGTCTAAGATATGAAGTTTCTGCCAATTCGGCTCTAAAAATTGAAGTGCAGCAGGTACAGGTTAACAATGAACCATTTTCAATTGGATTGTTTGCTGGACCTATTGAAGATGATGCTAATATTTTCAGCATCGCGTATGACTTGATTTTTTAGGAGGGTATTATGTTTAAATTAAATAAAAAAATTATATTTGGAATGTTGTTGTCTTTTGTGGCGCTATCGACATCTTCTCATGCATATTCTGGTGTTGCGGTTATTGTTAATCCTGGTTCATCTATTGAAACATTATCCAGCAAAAAAATAGTTCGATTTTATACGGCAAAGGAACTCACTCAAGATGATGGAAAATCGATTGTTCTGGTTGAACAATCTCCAGGACAACCAACTCGTGATACGTTTTATCAGGATGTTTTAAAAAAGAGTGAAAGTGCAGTTAAAAGAAGATGGACAAAGATGCTGTTTACTGGAAAAGCCACGCCACCTATCATTTTAACAAATGATGCTGACGTAAAACAATATATTGCAAGCAACCCCGGTAGCATGGGGTATATATCTACGAGCTCTGTAGATGATACTGTAAAAGTTGTATATGAGTTACAGTAATATACATGTGTGGTACCACTTAGAATTTGCAATATAGTTTTTCTAATTAAACAGTAAATTTGAAAACTTTTAAGATGATTTAATTGGGGAATATCTTTTTTAGAAGTTTCAGAAGCAAGTGTTTAGTTTATTTTACCAGTTATAAGCATTAATTGCTGTTTTTGTTTGTGTTTCAGAAAAGTACTTTGTTTTTCATTATATGAATGATGAAAAACAAGTATTTATAAATAAAATAAAATGAAATAAAACAGAGTAAAAAAATCATTTACGCATCCACGTTTTTCTAAATAAATGGAAGTGGCAGTTGTTTTTTCTTCTAGTGTAACTTGTTCTTGAATCATATGAGTTGACAAGGAGGTTATTAACATAACTAGATTTTGCATAATAATTGAATATGAGTAGCAAATATGAACTGGCTTAAAAATCTGTCTATTAGATATAAGATCCTGTTGACACCCATTCTAGGTATTGTCTTGTTTAGCAGTTATCTGACCTTTAATTTTTATCAAACATCATCTAACGCCAAAAATTTAGAACAATCCCTGAACCATAATTTGCCTGTTATTGAAAACATTAATTTTATAGAAAAAGAACTAAATATAATTGCAGAAAGTTTTAGTAATGCTGTGTCGGATGAAGATGAAGATGTATTGTCAGAAGTAAATCATAGCTCGTCAGAAATTAACAAACGATTAGATATGCTTATATTAAATGAGTTACCATCAGCCAGCGAATTAAAAGAACAGTTCAATTTTTATATTCTAGAGTCAATGTCATTATCTAAAAAAATGATAATGGGTGATGGAGATTTTTCTAAGATATCTCAAAAAATCACATTGGTGCAAGCATCGCTTGGTAAGCTGAAGTCAGATCTGCAAGCGCTCAATAAAAACGCTTTTAGTAATTTAACAATATCCGTTAAAGATGCAACTGAACGTTCCAGGACTACTTTGAATGTTGGACTATTAATGGCTTTAACTACCATTTTAATACTTATATTCAGTATGTATGTAATTATTAGTCTGGTTATGAGAAACATTAATAATCTTATTGATTCTTTCAAAGATATTGCCCAGGGAGAAGGAGATCTGACAAAGAGACTCATAAAAAGCAGTAATGACGAGTTTGGGACACTGGTCGATTGGTTTAATACTTTTATGAGTAAGTTACACAAATCTATTGAACAAGTCGTTTCATCAGTTGAACCATTAAGTAATTCTTCTCATCAATTGCACGATATTACAGATACAACAGGCGTTATTGTCAAGAAGCAGGTAGATACAAGTAAAGAAGTTAATATCGCAATGGCTGAAATGAGCAGCACAGTTCGTAGTATTGCTCAAAATGCAGTACAAGCTGCGGATGCTGCACAAGTTGCAAGTCATAAGGCAACTTCAAACATGGAAGTGTCACAACAAACAATAACTATCATTGAATCATTATCTTCAAGAATTGAAAATGCTGCTGAAGTAGTTACAGGACTAGAGTCAAATACTGCAAATGTAGGCACCGTTTTAGATGTTATCAGGGGAATTGCCGACCAAACTAATTTACTGGCCTTAAACGCAGCAATTGAAGCTGCCCGAGCAGGTGAATTTGGTCGAGGGTTTGCTGTTGTTGCAGAAGAAGTTCGTAACCTGGCCTCTAAAACACAGAAATCTACAGAAGAAATTCAGGTTATGATAACAGAGCTTCAACAGTCTGCGAGTGCAGCAGTTGAAGTGATGGAAATTAGCCAAAATCAGGCAAAAGGAGCAGTAACGAGTGTGACTGAAACTGTAGAATTATTACATGAGATTTCAAGTCAAATTGGAACAATTTCCGATATTAATGTGCAGATTGCCAGTGCTACCGAAGAGCAGGAATATACCACGAAAAGTATTAAAGAAAATGTTGTAGATATCGAGTCGCTTGCTGCACAAACAGCAGATTCCACAAAAACCATATTAGCTACGAGCCAATTAATTGAACAGATGTCGTCTACTTTAGACGAAGTGGCAACTCAATTTAAGGTTTAATTAAGTCCCTGTTTTACAGGTTCCAGCCCCATTTCCTTCTCCCTTTTCAAATATTTCATTTGAGATTTGAAGTTAGTCTTGAAAATAGTTTGCATTTTTCCTTCCAGACATATAAAAGTAATATTTATCCTTGCATATTAAAGCCTCCAAACAATGATTGAGCATGAATTATTAAAAATTGCAACTGAACTGGGAAGCCTGTTAGTCAAGTCTGGCAAAAAACTAGCTACAGCTGAATCTTGTACCGGTGGTGGAATAGCCGCTTTGATGACTGAAATTCCAGGGAGTTCGGCCTGGTTTGATTCGGCAATAGTCAGTTATTCTAATCAGGCAAAACACAAATTATTAGGTGTGCCTGATGAAATTATCGAACAACATGGAGCAGTAAGTGAAGAAGTGGTGCTATTGATGGTTTCAGGTCTTCTTAACGTTACAAATGCTGAGGTTGGAGTTGCGGTAACCGGTATTGCAGGCCCAGATGGTGGTTCAGTCGAAAAACCGGTAGGAACAGTGTGGATTGCCTGGCAGTTTTCAGGAGACAAACCTTTTTCACAATGTTTTAAGTTTGGTGGAAATCGTTCTAAAGTTCGAAATCAAACCATAATTACGGCTTTAAATAAATTATCTCAATACTTAACACACGGAAAAATAAGGAATAATTAATAGTCGGAAAAATAATAGTAGACAGTTGTTTGCTTATTCAGCATTATATGGAATAATACTACTCAAATAACTAATACTACTCAAATAGACACTACTAATTTGGAGCGGAAAATGGATGACAATAAGAAAAAAGCGTTAACAGCGGCACTTGGCCAGATTGAGCGACAATTTGGTAAAGGTTCAATTATGAGATTGGGTGATGCGGCAACTGCGCGTAATATTGAAGTATATTCAACTGGATCTTTAACTTTGGATATTGCTTTGGGAGTTGGCGGATTACCAAGAGGACGAGTCGTTGAAATTTATGGACCTGAGTCATCGGGTAAAACCACTATGACTCTACAAGCGATTGCAAGCTGCCAAAAAGCGGGTGGTACAGCCGCTTTTGTAGATGCAGAACATGCTCTTGATCCGGTCTATGCTGAAAAGCTGGGTGTTAATCTTGATGATCTATTAGTTTCACAGCCAGATACTGGAGAACAAGCATTAGAAATCGCAGATATGTTGGTGCGTTCAAACGCGGTAGATATGGTAGTGATTGATTCGGTAGCAGCCCTTACACCTAAAGCTGAAATAGAAGGTGACATGGGTGATCACCATGTAGGATTACAGGCTCGTTTAATGTCACAAGCCCTGCGAAAAATTACAGGTAACATTAGCCGTTCTAATTGCCTGGTGATCTTTATTAATCAGATCCGAATGAAAATAGGCGTGATGTTTGGTAACCCGGAAACGACAACTGGTGGTAATGCCCTTAAATTTTACTCTTCAGTCAGGTTAGACATTCGTCGAATTGGCGCCGTTAAACAGGGTGATGAGATAGTTGGTAATGAGACCCGTGTTAAAGTTGTTAAAAACAAAGTTGCAGCACCTTTTAAACAGGCTGAATTCCAGATCCTTTATGGGGAAGGAATATCAAGACAAGGTGAAATTATTGATTTGGGTGTGAAAGAAGGTTTAATTGAGAAATCAGGTTCCTGGTACAGCTATCAGGGCAACAAAATTGGTCAGGGTAAAATGAAAGTAGTTGATTTTCTTAAAGAAAATGTTACCGTGGCTGAGGAAATTGAAACGCAGTTGCGTGAAAAATTCTTATCTACCCCTAGCACAAATATTGCTGAACCTGTCAAGGCCTGAACCTGAGCTTTTCTAACCAGACGACAAAATCGGCATGGATGTCGGCACAAGCAATGCTCGCCAGACGCGAGCATTCTCGTTTAGAACTCAAACAAAAACTACAGTTGCGAGACTTTCCGCTAGATGAAGTGGAACTCGTGCTAGATAAACTCATTGAAAAAGGTTGGCAAAGTGATGAAAGATTTTGCGAAGCTTTCATTCGCAGTCGAGTAGCCAAAGGGCAGGGACCTCAAAAAATAGCTTATAACTTAAAATCTCGTGGAGTTAATAACATATTAATAGCCAATGAAATGCAAAATTATGTAGAATGCTGGCTAGAATTGTGTCAAACCCTGTTTGAAAAAAAATATCAGGGAATAATTCCAGAAAATCCAGCTGAAAAAGCCAAACAATACAAATTTCTTTCATCTCGTGGATTTCCTAATGATATCATTCGCCAAATTATAAAATAGCACTCATTTGTAGAGTGCTTGTGAAAAGCACATTAATCTACTGTATTGAGTTTATCTATGACAACATCAAGCATCAAAACCAGCCAACAGGTTCGTGAAGCCTTTTTAGATTTTTTTGAACAAAAATCTCATCAAAAAGTCTCTTCATCTCCTTTGGTTCCAGGTAATGATCCTACCTTATTGTTCACTAATGCGGGCATGGTTCAATTTAAAGAACTCTTTCTGGGCCAGGAGAAGCGTAGCTATAACAAAGCTGCTAGTGTTCAGCGTTGTGTACGTGCTGGTGGTAAACACAATGATTTGGAAAATGTTGGCTACACCGCAAGACACCATACTTTTTTTGAAATGCTTGGAAACTTTAGTTTCGGAGATTACTTTAAAAGAGATGCAATATTTTATGCCTGGGAATTTTTGACCGAGGTATTAGGTTTACCGGAAGACAGGCTTTGGGTGACCGTTTACAAGGATGATTTAGAAGCTGAAAAAATCTGGTTTGATGAAGTGGGTATTGATCAAACTCGTTTCTCAAAGTTAGGAAAAAAAGACAATTTCTGGGCAATGGGCGATACCGGACCTTGTGGCCCCTGTTCAGAAATTTTTTATGATCACGGAGAGCATATTGCTGGCGGGCCTCCAGGTTCAGAAAATGAAGATGAAGATCGTTATATTGAGATCTGGAATCTGGTGTTCATGCAATTTGAAAGACAAGCAAATGGTGAAATGATTGAATTACCTAATCCATCAATTGACACAGGTATGGGGTTGGAACGCATAGCAGCCATTTTACAAGGCGTTCATAGCAATTATGAAATAGATACCTTTCAGCACCTGATTAAAGCCTCTGCAAAAGCTGTGGGTTGTGATGACCTGTCAAAACAATCATTAAGAGTGGTAGCTGATCATATTCGTTCCTGCTCTTTCATGATTACCGATGGCGTTATTCCCTCAAATGAAGGTAGAGGGTATGTACTTAGAAGAATTATACGAAGAGCAGTTCGACACGGTTTTAAATTAGGTGGAAAATCAGGTTTCTTTAACACCCTGGTTGAAGCTCTATGTGAGGTAATGGCCGAGCCTTATCCTGAACTGGCTGAAGCTAAAGATAGAATCATCAAAACCCTTGCGCGTGAAGAAGAACAGTTCTCACGAACACTTGCTCAAGGTCTGGAGTTATTAGATAGCGAGCTAGAGCAGTTAAAAGGGAATCAGATCCCGGGTGATTTAGTCTTCAAACTCTACGATACCTATGGTTTTCCAGTTGATCTAACGAGTGATATTGCCAGAGAAAGAAACTTGATAGTGGATGAAAAGGGTTTTGAAAAAGCCATGCAGGCTCAGCGTGAACGCTCTAAACAATCGAGTCAATTTGGAGTTGATTATCGAGCAGGTGTCCATTCAGATTTATCCACTGAGTTTATGGGTTATGAAACTCTTGAATGTGAATCAACAATCGCAGAAATTTTTGTAGTAGAAGAGACCGAAGGAGTTGTCGAAGGAAACAGTATGACAGAACTAAATGCTGGCCAAAAAGCCATCATGGTATTACCAAACACCAGTTTTTATGCAGAATCCGGCGGACAAGTAGGAGATCAGGGACGTATACTGTCTAAAGATGCAGAATTTAAAGTGACAGATACCACCAAATCCGGTAATGCTTTTTTGCATCATGGAGAAGTTATTTCAGGCTGTTTTAAAGTGGGTGCAAAGGTTCGCACCATTGTAGAGACACAAACGAGAAGGGCGACCGCTTTAAACCACTCTGCCACACACATACTCCATGCCGCCCTTAGAGAAGTTTTAGGTGATCATGTCGTGCAAAAAGGCTCGATGGTATCTTCTGAAAATTTACGTTTTGACTTTGCTCAACCGGAACCCATAACTTCAAAACAATTATCTCAAATTGAAGCCCTGGCAAACGAGCAGATCCGTTTAAATCATAAAGTAGTTACCAAATTAATGACACCGGATGAAGCTCGTAAAGAAGGAGCAATGGCTTTATTTGGAGAAAAATATGATGAGAAAGTGAGAGTACTCAGCATGGGAACATTTTCAAAAGAACTTTGCGGAGGAACACATGTCTCTCGAACGGGTGATATAGGCCTCGTTAAATTGACCAATGAAACAGGTATAGCTTCAGGTATTAGACGAATAGAAGGTCTTACAGGTAATAAAGCCATTGTTTACATGCAAAATCGAGATCAATTATTAGAAGAATTAGGTGGACAATTAAAAGTCCAGCCTGAACAGCTATCAGAAAGAGTGACTCAACTAACTCAGCAGATCAAGCAAGGACAAAAAGAACTACAAGACTTGCAAGCCAAAATGGCTATGGGACAGGGCGCTGATCCACTATCTGATGTTGTTGTTGTTAACGGTGTGAAGGTATTGTGTAAAACCTTTGATAACTTACCGGCTAAAGCGCTAAGAGAAACTTTAGACAAACTCCGTGATAAGTTGAAAGAAGGCGTGGTTATGCTTGCTGCGGTCAACGATGGAAAAGTTCAACTCATTGCAGGGGTCACTAAACCCCTTTGCAACAACCTGCAAGCAGGCAAACTGGTTAACCATGTTGCACAACAAGTTGGTGGTAAAGGTGGAGGCAGACCCGATATGGCCCAGGCTGGCGGTTCTGAACCAACTTATCTACCTGCAGCGATGGATTCTGTAAAAGACTGGGTTAGAGAAAATAGTTGATTGGGAATAGCAAAGTGAAATTTATAATTTGTTTTGTTTTGTTTTGGTTGTAATTGTTTAACAATTAAGGTTTTTTTTCGGATGTTTTATACAACTAAATTGCTCTGGGTACTTGAGTTTTAGATAAAACACCCTGATAATAAAAGAGCAGGTTGAACTCTTGTTAAGAGTTTTGAAATCGACAATTGGTTTTAAAATTTGAAACAAGAACGGAAGTAGTGAGCTTTCTTTTCTAAAACAATAATAATGGAAAGATTTTGTGGCACTATATTTTTTTATTCATGGAGATTGACGAATGTTAATTTTAACTAGAAGGGTTGGTGAAACCCTAATGATAGATGATGATGTAACCGTGACGGTACTTGGGGTTAAAGGTAACCAGGTTCGGATCGGCATAAATGCCCCAAAAGAAGTTTCCGTTCACCGAGAAGAGATTTATCTTCGCATTCAGCGTGAAAAAAATGGTGGTGAAGCTGACGAACCCAGCGAACCCAGTGGTAATGTTTAAACATTTAATGTAGCTATTTTAGCTGACCTATAAAACTTGTCACTTGTGAAGCATATCCTATGCTTCACTCCTTCGGGTCTGCCGCGAAAACAGAAAAGTGCTCCCGTTTTTTCTGAATACATGTCATCCATGGCAATAACGGAAAAGTGCTCCTGCTTTTTCTGAATACATGCCATCCATGGCAATAACAGAAAAGTGCTCCTGCTTTTTCTGAATACATG
>JBFFIY010000136.1:0-13364 GCA_041556195.1 Enterobacterales bacterium | reverse complement strand
TATACCCGTGATACCTGGAAATGCGGGATTTCAGAGCTTCAGTGGGGAACCAGATCAAGGCGTCGCTCGAAGAGAATGACTGGTCATTTTCGAGAGCGACAACGAAGGACTGGTTTTCCACTGTAGCTCCCGAAGGGCAAGCCAATAAGCGCCCATCTTCTTTGTTTTGAAAATTGGATTTAGAATAACTAATACTGCACTTTTGCTTACAGGACGTAAGTAAGGGGCGTGAGCAGGATGCGGAAGCTTCAAGCCTCGAATATGGACGCTTCTTGACTTGCTGAAACCTGCATTTCCAGGTATCACGGGTATATACAACAAAATCATCGTTTATTTTATGTGAAATGACTAAATTAGCGATACCTACCTATTCCCTTTCTGTTAACCAATGAATACAATAGCCCTGGTACTATAAAAATAATAAAATATATCTCCAAGGATACTTAATGGCCTTGCACTCCCCTCCAAAAAAATCCTTGTCTATTTCAGCAACAACTGAA
This sequence comes from Enterobacterales bacterium, assembly GCA_041556195.1. Taxonomy (GTDB): domain Bacteria; phylum Pseudomonadota; class Gammaproteobacteria; order Enterobacterales; genus 21-14-all-40-8. The sequence goes on along the minus strand of JBFFIY010000136.1, from coordinate 12,864 downwards.
GTTGTTGTTAAAGGTAGCCATAAAGCAGCGCAACTTAACCATCCAATTTGGGCGGTTAATTGGTTCAACACTAGAAGTAAATTCCTCTCTGCAATTTATGTCTCATTATCGTTACCTTGCCTCAGAAAAGTCGGGGCCGAAATACTTTTCAAAGGACATTGCATTAAAAAAATAGAAGGCAAAAATGAATATGACAGAAAATATCTGCAAATTGAGAAGTACCCTGACAGTTCAGCTTTTTTAGAACTAGTAAAAGATACCCGATATAGACTATTGCACTCTCTTTACAAAATTGCCACAGCAGGAATGGCTTTTGGTTTTAACCGTCGGCTTGATAATGGACCAAAACCATCTTCAAAGTCCCGCAAATATTGGGGTAGTGATGTATATTTAGTCCATATTTTTCAAGCAGATCGTAGTTTTGTCTTATCTAGCCAATTTAATTTAGCTGAGTTAGCTCACAAACACGGCGTGCAAATATTTTTTTCAGGTTCAACCGAAGCATTATTTACCCGTGTTCACAAAAACCACCCAGAGCATACCCCTTATTTTATGGATGGTCTTATCTTGTTTGAAGGTGCGAATATCACAGCACTCACTCAACTCAAAAATGATATTAAATACAAACAATTTCAGGAAAAAACCAGCAGAAGCTCACTCTATTTCTTTAAAAGAGATGTTTGAAGAACAACACAACCATTATTCTCTTCTATTACAGTCGAAGGTATGGAGTTAGACAACACACCTCTCAAAGAGGCAAATTTATAAAGGAAATGATGACTTTAAGTTTGACCAGAAATTAGCTAGCCAGGAAGTGGTGCCCAGGGCCGGAATCGAACCGGCACGGTGTTGCCACCGAGGGATTTTAAGTCCCTTGCGTCTACCAATTTCGCCACCTGGGCAGATGACTTACTACTTTTTGAATGGTTATTTTATATGGAGGCTGAGGCCGGAATCGAACCGGCATCTACGGATTTGCAATCCGCTGTATAGCCATTCTACCACTCAGCCAAATCCTATCTCACTAGCAACTCTTTCTCAATTAATCTCTGGAGCTGTTAACAAGTGATTAAAAAGCCTCGTCTTTCATTTAAAGACGAGGCTTTTAATTTGGAGCGGGAAACGAGACTTGAACTCGCGACCCCAACCTTGGCAAGGTTGTGCTCTACCACTGAGCTATTCCCGCTTGAAACTGGCGTGAATTTTACAGTATCACTGGTTTGTGTCAAGCACCCTTTCAAAGATTTTTTTAAATTTATTTATTAAAAGCAGAATTGATTAAACACTGAACATAAATCAAATAAAACTGACCAAAAGACAGTTTTATTTGATTTTTCTTGCACTTAGAAAATGAGGCCAGGCCGCTTTCAAATAAATTAACAGTGACCATAGAGTCAATATTACCGACAAATAGAACAAGAAATACGATAACCAGACCGTATTAATTGAAAAATCAGGGGTATGAGTCAGATTCTCCAGAACTGGCTGGTTTGCAATCAAACCGGTAATGGCTACCATTTGTGCCACTGTTTTTACCTTTCCAATCCATGAAACAGACACTTCAGTACTTTCTTGCATCGTAGCCATCCATTCTCGTAATGCCGAAATGGTAATTTCACGGCCGATAATCAACATCGCAGGAATAGTTAACCAATGTGTATTATGACTCCAGACTAACAAAACCAGAGCAATAGCAACCATTAATTTATCAGCTACAGGATCCAGAAAAGCACCTAATGCAGTTGTTTGTCCCGTCACTCTGGCAAGGTAACCATCAAAAAAATCACTAAATCCCGCAATGGCAAAGATAATAGCTGAAACCAAAAAATGCCGCTCAAATGGAAGATAATAAGCAACAACAAAGAATGGGATCAATAAAATTCTGAATAATGTTAAATAATTTGGTAATGACATAAAATCTCTATTTCCAATCCTATCTACAATATGTATACATTAAATGGGTAAACTTCATGTCCCTTTCCCAGCTCTACTTATCCAGAGTAGCTGGGGTATATTAGCTGAAATACTGTCTTTAAAGAACTAAATCTCCAGTTAATTTAGTTTTTAGAGACCTTTGCATGAAAGAGTGATGAAAGAAAAATGAGAAAAATAGTTCTGATTAAGGCGAGAAACGCTGTTAATAGCAGGGTATTAATAAGTTTTTCAACGAAAAATAGGGCTATTTTAACCATTTTTAATTGAAGCCTGCTTATTTCAGCATATCCCTATGCTTCACCCCTTCGGGGCTTACATGAAAATTTTTTCCCAAAAAATCTTTTGTCTTTTAAACTAATTTTGAAAATAGTCATATAGTTTTTGCGCCAGAGTTTGACTAATACCCGGTATAGATGCCAAGTCTGAAACCGAAGCTTTTTTTAATGCTGTTAAGCCGCCAAACTGTTTTAATAATTTTTGCCTACGCTTTTGACCTATACCGGGTATCACTTCAAGTTCCGATTTATTATAGTTTTTGGCTCTTTGATTCCTATGACCTGTGATGGCAAATCGATGAGATTCATCTCTAATATGCTGGATAAGATGTAGAGCAGGATCATTAGAATTAAGTAAGATGGGGAATTCATCTCCATCAAAAAATAGCTTTTCAGCACCAACTTTACGTTCAGCTCCCTTTGCAATAGCAACCAGTAGAATGCCATCTATTTCAAGCTCTTCTAAAACTTCTTTCGCTTGTCTTAGTTGTCCTTTTCCACCATCGATAAATAAGATCTCTGGTTTAACACCTTCTCCGTTGACCAGATTTTTAAAACGACGAGTTAATGCCTGATTCATTGCCGCATAATCATCTCCACCAGTAATGTTTTTGATATTAAATCGTCGGTACTCTTGTTTGTCCGGGCCTTTTTGTCCAAAAACAACACAGGATGCCTGGGTATTTACCCCGGCAGTATGTGAGATATCAAAACATTCCATTCTCCTTGGCATGGCTGATAAGTTTAACACTTCGGTTAAACGCTGTAATCTTTGTAACTGTTGTCCATTGGATGCAAGTCGTAACGCTAATTCTTGCTGGGAATTCTTTTGGGCAAGTTCCAGCCAAAGTTTTCTTTGTCCTTTCACCTTGGTGCTGAACTTTATTTTTTTCCCTGAAATTTTGTTAAGAGATTGATTAACCAATTCCTGATCAGGAAATGAATGGCTTAGTACAAGCTCTGAAGGCATGTCCACTGTATCTAAATAAAACTGAGTAATAAAGGCTTCCATTACTAATTGAATTTCATCGTCTTTAATTTTTGGATAATAATTCTTTGACCCAATAACACGACCATTCCGATAAAAAAGCAGATGGACAACTGCAACATTTTTATCCGTTGACACAGCAATCACATCCAGATTCTGACTATTTCCTTCTATAGCTTGTTCACTGGTAATATGTCGCAGACGGCTAATTTGATCACGGTGGATCGCAGCATCTTCGAAGTTTAAGGCTTGTGAAGCTTGATCCATCTCATAAACCAAATCTTCAATAACTTTTTGATTTTTCCCTTTCAGCACTCTTCTGGTTCTTTCAACGTCTTTATCATAAGTGGCAACATCCAGAAATTCTACACAGGGAGCTTTACAACGTTTAATTTGATATTGTAAACAGGGCCTGGAACGGTTTGAAAAATAACTGTTTTCACATTGTCTAACTTGAAATAATTTCTGTAGAAAGGACAAGCTCTCTCTTACTGCTCCAGCACTGGGAAAAGGGCCGAAGTATTCTCCTTTAGATTTTTTACTACCCCTATGTACTGATAGTCGAGGATATTTGTCATTAGAAAGAAAAATATATGGGTAGGATTTATCATCCCTTAACAGAATATTGAATTTTGGCCTGTGTTTTTTTATTAAATTTTGCTCAAGAAGCAGGGCTTCAAGCTCGGTATTAGTGACACTTATTTCAATATGGTCTATTAAAGAGACTAAAATACGTGTTTTTGGGGTATCGAGTGTTTTTCTAAAATAACTGGTTAAGCGTTTTTTAAGGTTTTTTGCTTTTCCAATATAAATTATGGAGTCCTGACTATTTAACATTCGGTAAATGCCAGGATCCTCCGGGGTATTTTTAAGGAAATGCTGGTAATCAAAGTGTGATGCTGTCATTAAACTCTGCTGGGTGGTGATCTAAAACTTATAACTTAAAGTTGTTTTGAATCTATTAATCCATAGCGGATAGCCAAATGAGTCAATTCTACATCTCCATTGACAGAAAGTTTGTCAAATAAACGATACCGATAACTATTAACAGTTTTGGGACTGAGACACAGAGTATCTGAAATTTCAGTAACTTTCAGCCCACGAGTTAACATCTGCATGACTTGCATTTCTCTTTCAGAAAGCTGTTCAAAAGGATTTTCTTGAGTTTGATTGATTGATTTCATTGCCAGTTGCTGAGCAACTTCGGCAGCCAGGTAAATTTGTCCCACATTCACCTGGCGAATAGCTTTTTCCATTTCTTTTATATCCGATCCCTTAGTTATGTAGCCTTTTACACCAGCCTCCAGAAATTTACTGGGTATAGGATCATCTGCGTGAGCCGATAGAACAATAATTTTTACATCAGGATCATAACGAATCATACGCCTGGCGGCCTCAAGTCCACCAATACCAGGCATATTAGCATCCAATAGAACAATTGTTGGAGCAAGACTTCTCATTAAAGAAACGGCTGTTTCTCCACAGTCAGCTTCCCCAACTACTTCGAGCCCCTGTATGTCTGAAAGTAATCGCTGGATTCCTATACGAACGAGATCATGGTCATCTACAATCAAAATTTTTATCAAAACCGACTCCAATAGAAATAAATTAAGTACTATTTAATGAAGATACCTCAAAACAAACCATTTGTAACCATTCATTGTCTCTATACAAGATGATATTGTTAGAACCGAACAGAATCACTAATCTTATAGTTTTTGTCAACTTCGGATTTAATCTGCTTTGTTTGACGGTAGTTTTAACTGTGCCAATGACAACAGTATTTTAAGTCGAAAATATATTTGTCAAATCTAAATGATACGCATCATCAAATTGTAAGCGAATTGTTTACATATTGTAAAAAGACTTGTTTTATAATAAGTTATAATTTAATTACGTCGATAAAATATTAACTTTAGCTATTATTTAATAATAATCTGCTATCATTATTATAATGATTCCATCTAATATTTCCTTAACTCATAAGAGGAAGAGAATGCACTCAAACATGTTTCATAAATGTATATTTGTGATATTTATGTTAAGTATATTCCAATTTTCATTTTTAAGGCCGGTCCATGCTGATAGTAAAAATGAACGGGTTAAAGTAGCTTTTGTCTGGAATTTTATATTGTATACAAACTGGAGTGCTGACATTGGCGACAAACTTAACCTATGTTTACTCGGCGACGTTTCATTTATTAAATTTGTTGATCTTATTAAAAACAAGCCGATAAAGGGTAGACTTTTAGAAATTAAACACCTTAAAAATATAGAATCTACATTTGATGAATGCCAGGTGATTTTTGTTGCAGATTCACTTTCCCAAACAGACTTAGGTAAATTACTCAAACGTATTAACAATAAACCCATACTCACTATTTCGAGTATGGAAGGTTTTGCGTCTCAAGGTGGAATGATAAATTTAATTCAGGTGAAAAATAAACGGAAATTTGAAATTAATCTTGGTTCAGCTACTTCAGCGGGCATTAAATTTAGCTCGAAAATGTTAAAGTTAAGCCATCGAATAATTCAAGCTAAAGAAACAAAGCCTACTGAAATCAATAAAGAAAACAGCTCCAACAATACCTCTGTTCAAACAGGGGATATTGCTCAAAACTAATAAGTTTCACAGTTGGAAATTAAGATTTTTCGTCCTTCAAGTCTTCTTCCCAACGTCTTTGCCAGTTTGGATTATCCTTTAACTCTTCAAGTATATCGTCAACTAATTCCGGATTATTTTTTAAGTACTCTATGGTTTTTTTGTCCCATCCCAGAGAATTCATTAATTGCATGGGATCGGGTGCTTTCCCTTGATTATCTAACTGACGGATCTGCTCTTTTAACTGTTCCATTTTTGAATTAAAGAAATTTGATACAGGATCGATTAATATCCCTACAAATTTATCAAAGTAAGGCAATAATATGGATTTTGGACGAATGGGTTGTGGATCGGTGAAGATTGTTAATCTTAAAACCAATACCATCACAGTAATGATGAGGACTCCTCTTAAAAATCCAAAGCCCCCGCCCATAAGGTTATTAACACCGCCAAGTCCTACAGTATTAACGAATTCCGACAATACAAACCGAGCAACAGCACCTAACAGAATGACTATCACAAATGGTATCAGCCATGCCAATAACCACCTTAATGTATCATGTTCAATCCAGGGAGTTATTAGCTGATAAACCTTATTCAGCAATAACTTAGCAACAACAAAAGCAGCAACCCAGCTTACCAGTGAAATCACTTCATGAATCAATCCACGAAATATACCAAATAATGTAGATGCTGCAACAACACCTAAAATTAACCAATCAACCCAATCCATAATTACCTTATGATTTAAGACCAGAAATATCTTTAAAATTCATCATCATAAATTTCATACTCTGTTCTTGGATTTCTTTCAAGATAAAGAATGGCATCATGATAACCCTGTCCGGCAGAATACTCCATCCATTCACGTGAAATTTGTAGATTTTTCTTTACATCAAATCCATCTTCATAAAGCTTGGCTAACATATATTGGGCGGGGGCGTAACCTTGTCTTGATGCTCTCATTAGCCAGTCATAAACTCCACTTGATGCAGAGTCCATAAGATGCATGGCATAGTCATACTGTGCTGCAGGATAACCTTTCTTTGCAGAAATCAAAATCCAGTCAAGCCAGGAAATATCATTTTCTTTTGATGAAAAATTGACCTGATTATTTTTTATTTTCTGGGCTAAAAGGTATTGAGCTGGTGGGTAACCAGCTTTGGCGGAATCCAGTAATAGTTGATTACCACGTTTAAGGTTAGTTTTAACACCTTTTCCTTCATAAAAAATTTCAGATAGTTGAAATTTTGCAGGGTTGAAACCTTTTGTAAGGGATATATTTAACCATTTTAGCTGGTAACGGAGTTGTGATGACTGATTTGCCAGTTGATAAGCCAATCGACCATCAGAAAGATCTGATTGTGCAAATTTTTCCAGATCTGTTCTTGTTTGTTTAAAGCTTTGACATAATTGTTGTGAGGATAGTCTCTTGGGTAAAAAACTATTGCTACAGGCCAGTAGATTAACAGAAGAAAATTCAAAAAAACTTGTCAATAAAATACTGGGTTGTCTGGGCGGTGGTTGTGGTGGCGCACAGGGATCATCAACAGGTAACACAGAAATCAGGTGATCTGGTTTTGCTTTAGTTAAAATTCCAGCCAAATACCATTGTCCTCTTTTTTTAGTTCGAATTAATAATCCTGCACCATCATCAGCCTGCCCAAAAGTGGTTTTAGGGACATCTGCCACCCATAAATGATGTAATTTATCCCAAGTTAAATTCTTCACCTTTGACCAGCCTTTTTTCGCCAAAGTAGGATGATTAAATTGACGGGCTCCAAAAGAAATGATCCTGACCTCTTTTGCAAGTTCAGGTTTGGATAATAATGATTCTGCTAAAGCCGCCGGTAGCAATTTTGTGGGTGTTATTCCTAAAAAATTAACAGGGATCCTTTCTGATAAATTGATCAAGCTAACATCATTGGAACCGCCATAGGCATAATTTCTGGCCAAACTGATTCTTCCACTTTCAAAGCATCCTTCACCGGCACCAGTAAAGGGTCTTCTTTTCCCTATACAGACTTTGGCACCATTTGACTTTTTTTTGCCTTCATCCTTTACAAAACAATGCCCCGAAGTAATTACCTGAAAATCATTAATCAAAAATCCACTGCAGGTTGTTTTTTCTGGTACGCCTTTAAAAGAAAATTCTATATAAACGACTGATTGCCATTCACTTCCAACGCTAGTGGAACCAGTTAATGCATGTACAGCACCGGAAAATAATATAAATATATAAGGTGGAAACGATTTAAAAATGAGCTTATTAATGGGTAGGATATAGTTTAGCAACACCCTTAGAACGCTGTTCAACGTTTCTAAGGGCGAGCTTAACGAATAGTTTTTTTCAACTTGCTTTGGGTAGGGTTGAAGCAATTTTTTTATGATTGATACCAATTTGAATGTAATCCGTCAATATACGCCCAGCTTCTTTCAACCTGGGATCAAATGGTTCAATCTCAGGTTGTTCTGAATTAGCGGGATCTTCATTAGCTATACTATCAATATCGGTCAATTTCTCTAAACCTTGAATTTGACGACGCGCATTGATTCGAGCTAAATCTTTTTTGCGGTTAACTTCACGCTCCTTTAATCGCACTTCTTTATTTAAACTAATTTGAGTTCTTTCTCTCAGTTTTGAAAGTTCTTCAAATTCATTTTTAAGTAAATTAAAAGCAGGATCTTTAGAAATTCTGGATTCATTTAGACTACGAAGCTTATCAATCGTGGTGGAATGCACTATATTGGGGTACTTCTTATGTTTAACCGATTTAATATTGTCCCAGGGCAAAGCATGTTCAAGAAGCACTTCACCATAATCAGACTCAGATACTGAGGCCGGCAATGCCACGTCTGGCACGACACCTCTAATTTGTGTACTGTCACCGCTCACTCTATAGAATCTTGCACTGGTAAACTTAAGTTGACCTAGAGATTTGCCGGTTTTAGAACGTTTCCACTGATCAAGGTTACGGACTTGTTGAATGGTACCTTTACCATAGGTTGTATCACCTACAATCAACCCTCTACCATAGTCCTGAATAGCCCCTGCAAAGATTTCGGAAGCTGAAGCACTAAATCTATTAACTAAAACCATCAAAGGGCCATCAAAACTTGTTCCAGCTTCAAGATCTTCATGAATTTTAATACGATTTTTATAGTCTCTTTCCTGAACCACTGGACCTGAGTCAATAAATAAACCCGTAAGACTAGTAGCTTCCATTAATGAACCACCACCGTTATTTCGTAAATCCATAATCAAACCATCAACATCTTGCTTCTTAAGAGATTCAATTAAGGATCGAACATCACGTGTAGTGCTCTTATAATCTTTCTCTCCACGATAGAGGGCTTCAAAATCTATATAAAATTTAGGTAGAGTGATAACACCAAAATGTAGAGTTTCACCATTATTTTCTACTTCTATGACAGAAGATTTTGCCTCTTGATCTTCTAGTTTGATTTTTTCACGAACAATATGCACTAACTTGGATTCAGCATCAGGTCCAGCACCAGCAGGTAATACTTCCAGTTTAACCTTTGTTCCTGATTTGCCTCTAATCAAATCCACTACATCATCTAAACGCCAACCTATTACATCTTCCATGGGTTTATCACCCTGTCCTACGGCAACAATTATATCGTCTTTCGCAAGGTTATCAGTACGATCTGCAGGACCACCAGTTACTAAACGTACAACCTTGGTATAAACATCCTCAGTTTGTAAAACTGCACCTATACCTTCTAGAGATAATGCCATATCAATATTGAAATTTTTAGCTGTTCTTGGAGAAAAGTAGTTGGTATGAGGTTCGATAGTCTGGGTAACCGAATCCATAAAATAACGGAAAACATCGATGCTTTCTGTTTGTGAAATACGACGTAATGCAGCCTTGTAGCGTTTTTGTAGCAATTCAGCGGCTTCCTTGTCTGATTTCTTAGCCAGGATAAAACTCAATACGTCATTTTTTATCTTCTTACGCCACATTTCATTATGTTCATTAATATCTTTTGACCAGGCAGCATCTTCTCTATCAAAAATGAAGTTTTCATCAAGGGTAAAGTCAAACTCAGTTTCCAGTAACTTTAAAGAATGCTGATAGCGTTCAACCCAGCGTTGACGGAATCGTTTAAACATAATAAAAGCAGGCTCCAGATCTCCATCATAAATAATGTCATCAAATTTAGAGCGATACACCTGAAAATCATTCAAGTCTTTTGAGGTAAGGTATATACGAGCAGGATCTAATTGTTTGATGAAGGTATCAAAGGCCTTTTCAGAAAAAGCATCATCAAATTTGAAATTTCTACGATAATGGTAAAAAGAAACCAGTTGACTGACCAGTTTGCCCGCTTGAATTTGTGCAATATCCGGTTTAAGTTCAGGTAAATCATTTAAAGTTACAACTGAATCACTAATAGCTTTGGCGCGTTCATTCAATTCAGTATTGGCAAAACCGGAAGAAGAAAATACGATAAGAGATAACAGTGTCGACAAGAAGATATTGTTCATTAATATAAATCTCTTGTTTTTTTGATTTTTAGTTTTTAGATATTTAATCATAGGATACCAGTCATAATTGTCAGGTCATGTACTTATTTTTAACCTCTGTACAGCCAAGGGTCAAGGCATTTTCTACAACAAAATGTTGCTAAATGCTTATTTTTGCAGACAGTTACAGCATTTACAGTAAAAAAAAGAAATAATTATCAATGAATTCAGATGGTTACAGTATAAAAACAGGTATGTTATAATATACATACCTATTCCTGGAATAAGAGCGAAGAACTAACAAAAAGCCTGCAAACCAGTTTGTGCACGACCTAAAATGAGAGCATGTATATCGTGAGTGCCTTCATAGGTGTTAACAGCTTCGAGGTTCATCATATGTCTAATCACATGAAATTCATCTGAAATTCCGTTTCCACCATGCATATCTCTGGCAGTTCTTGCTATATCCAGAGCCTTGCCACAAGAATTTCTTTTAACCAGCGAGATCATTTCAGGTACAAATTCTTTAGAATCCATTAACTGCCCTACTCTCAGTGTACCTTGAAGACCTAAGGTGATTTCAGTTTGCATATCTGCTAATTTTTTTTGTATTAACTGAGTAGCTGCTAATGGGCGTCCAAACTGAGTACGCTCAAGAGTATATTGACGAGCTGCATGCCAGCAAAACTCTGCGGCACCTAATGCTCCCCAGGCAATTCCATACCTCGCTCGATTTAAACAACCAAATGGTCCTGCAAGACCTTTTATTTCAGGAAATTTGTTTTCTTCAGGCACAAAGACCTCATCCATCACAATTTCTCCAGTGATTGATGCTCGAAGAGAGAATTTACCTTCGATTTTAGGTGCAGAAAGCCCTTTCATGCCCTTTTCCATTACAAATCCACGAATATCACCAGCATCGTCTTTGGCCCAAACCACAAAAACATCAGAAACAGGTGAATTAGTGATCCACATTTTAGAACCACTTAACAGATATCCACCATTAACTGACTTTGCCCGGGTTTTCATGCTGGCGGGATCAGAACCACTATCGGGTTCAGTCAAACCAAAACAACCTATCCATTCACCACTGGCCAGTTTTGGTAAATACTTTTGTTTTTGCTGTTCAGTGCCATAAGCATAAATAGGATGCATGACAAGACTAGATTGAACACTCATTGCAGAGCGGTAACCGCTGTCTGCCCTTTCAACCTCTCTTGCCACCAGACCATAAGCCACATAAGAGGCGCCAGCACAGTTATAGCCATCAATGGTTATACCTAATAAGCCTAGCTCACCCATTTCACGCATGATCTCGGTATCGAACTTCTCATGTCGATTAGCTTCCAGCACACGCGGCATTAGCTTCTCCTGGCAATATTGATGAGCACTATCTCTGATCAATCTATCTTCTTCAGATAGCTGTGCATCTAGCATAAAGAGATCATCCCATAATGAGATTGGATGAGATTTTTTAGTCATGTTCATTTCCAGTTTAAAAGGGATATATTCGGCGATGCATATTTTGACACAGCCTGAATCTGTACGCTATGGGTTTTATGAATATTAATGTCATTTTTTAAATGTAATTAGATCTCCAGTGAGGCAGTTAATTTGATAGGACTGTAGTGAAATCAATGTATCCCCCAATCATTCATGTCCTACTACAGTTTTCAAACTAAAACTTCTCTCCAATAACAAACTAAACCATATTTCAAGGATATTAGTCATATTTTAAAATAGCCCGAGCCGAGTTAATGAGTAATTAATCGTTCTTCATTAACACCACCCCTTACTAGATCTGAACCTGAAATCAAAGGAATTTAAATGAATAGACTTAAAGATTTTATTCGTAAAGCTATGATCGGGGGACTTTTAGTCCTTTTGCCCATTTTTATTTTAGTTGCTGTGTTTCGCTGGTTTTTTTATTTTGTTACTAACCTCATTCAACCCTTAACCAACTATATGAGCCAACTTTATCATGTACCTGAATTGGTAGCAGATTCAATGGTTATCCTATTTATATTATTGGTTTGTTTTAGCATAGGGACTCTAATATCAACCACGTTTGGTAAATGGTTACATTCACGTTTTGATCTTTACTTAGCCAAATTAGCACCTGGATACCGTTTGATTAAAGAAATTGTTGCACAAGTTTTTGGGGACTCCGAATCTTCCCCTTTTGCTAAAGGTGAAGTTGTTCGAGTTAAATTGTTTGGTGAATCCTGTGATACCACAATTACCGCGTTGGTAACCGCCCGGCATAAGGATGGTACCGTCACTATTTTTATGCCGACAGGCCCTAACCCAACATCAGGTAATATTTATCATGTTCCTCGGAAATTGGTTACATTCTTTCCTGAAGCCAGTGTTGAAAAAATGATGAAGTCTATCATTGCTTGTGGTGCGGGTAGTGATCTGCTTTTTTTACAAAACCAAGCAAAATAAATATAAGAATTTTGAGTTATTATATTTTTTGATTGGTAAGTCAGAGTTTTAACTGTTTGTTAAGTGATTACAGATATGAACCTACAAATACAAATTTACATATTTTTTCCAGTTAGAAAGG
>JBFFIY010000135.1:0-13845 GCA_041556195.1 Enterobacterales bacterium | reverse complement strand
GAAATGAGTGACAATGAAGCAGCAAAAAAGCTTCAAAATGAACGAAGGATATTATTTGATCAGATCTTTGAATTAGATAGAAATATTGCTTAGCTCATTCTATCTTCTTTCAGGCTCATTTGTTAATTGGAAAATACTGTAATCTAACATAAAAATACCAAATCGAACTAAACACAAAATTAGTAATTACATCTAAATACCGATTTAAGAATAATAGATTAACCAATCTATTCTAGTCTTACCTATTCATTCAATCTTCTTTGCTATTTTGATGAACCGAAATATTTTGTTGTTCTTCTTTCATATATTGAAGATTACTGATCTGTTCAGAAATTAAACCCATAAAAAAAAATAATAAAGAGGTTATGAATAATAAAGCTGACATATTAGTAAATCTTCCTATTTGAAAATACGTATATGAATAATAGAAGGCACCCGTCAGAAAAAATATGGCACTGATTGGAGCAAAAAGTTTAAGAGGAGAATAAAGGGTGCCAATTTTGAAAATAATTAGCAAAAACCGAACACCATCTTTAAATAGTCGAATATGGCTTTCACTGTCTTTTGATCTTTGATGTACCTCTATTGGTAAATAGGCAACCGAGTATCCTGAACGGAAAAAAGCGATGGTACTGGTAGTAGGGTAAGAAAAGCCGTTGGGCAACATATAAAGAATTTTTTTAAACAGTTTAGCCTTAACAACACGAAAGCCAGAAGTAAGATCTTCTATTTTATGCCCGACAATCCAACTGCTAAAACGATTGTAAATGCTATTTGCAAGTAGCCTGAAGGGGCTGGCATGGGCTTTTCGACTACGTGCCCCGACTACAAGATCATAACCTTCATTGAATTTTTCAAAAAGTGCAGGTATATGCAGCGGATCGTGTTGTCCATCGGCGTCCATAAAAACAAAAATATCGCCTTTTGCTTGTGAAGCACCTGTTTTAATGGCGGCACCATTGCCTTTGCTATAGGGATGACTAATCACCTTAACGCCAAGGCTTTTGCATAAATCGGTGGTATTATCTGTCGAGCCATCATTGACCACCAGAATTTCTTCAGCGAGATTTAATTCCAAAAGTTTGGGAAGTAAAGATTCAAGATTCTTTGCTTCATTTTTGGCAGGTATGATGATTGAGACTTTTTTATTTGACATAAAATAGATTCAAACCGGTTAGAAAATCAAATGATTTTAAAAGTTATGGTTCACCTGAGGTGTGAGCCTAGCTTTATATTACTGATACTATCAGCATGGTGCAATCTTTTTGACTAAACATTTTACAACTCGTAATTATTAATAGTACGTGATAAAATACGTACTATTCTTTGTTTTTTCGGAGGTTGAAATGCAAGTATCTATGTCAGAGCTTAATAAGAGGGCAAACTCTATCATCAATCAAGTTGCCGAAACTGGAGAAACTGTTACTGTCATTAAACACGGAAAGGCTGTAGCTGAAATCATTTCGGTCAATCAACAACAAGTTGCAGAGGATGCTATAGAGTACTTTTTAACTTCTATTCCAATAAAAGTTAAAGAGTCTATTGGCTCAGTTGTTGCATTGGGACGCAAAAGTGCCTCGGGAGGAAAAGATGGGGTTTAAACAATCACACCAGATTGTGCAAGCAGATAATTTGATTGTGGTGGACAATAGCGTCATCATGCGTTGGATATTCAATGACGGCTTTAAAGCTGATCAGGAATACGCACGAAAGGTTTTACTACAGATCCAAACTAGTAAAATGGTTCTTTTAGTTCCTTCATTGTGGGTTAATGAAGCGTCCTTTGTTGTGGCCGCTTATGTTAAAAGAAACGAAATAGAACAGGATGAAGCTTTGAGTTCATTTGAAAGGTTATTTTCTCTTAGCCAGATAATAACCACAAAAGAGACTCCAAAACAGTTACTCAAGTTTTCCATTGAGTTTGGCATTTCAAGTTATGATGCAAGTTATGCTCTACTTGCCAGGCAATTTAATTGCCCTCTAGCGGCTCTGAATAAGAAACTTCGAAAAGCTGTTAAAAATTCAAATGGAAAATTATTTGAATGAGACTGAAAATTGATTTAGATAGATCCGGCTATTGTTTTATCTTTTACTCGCAACTCGCAACTCGCAACTCGCAACTCGCAACTCGCAACTCGCAACTCGCAACTCGCAACTCGCAACTCGCAACTGATTTCTATCTCTTACTCTTAAGATGTTGAAGATATTGACCAGCCTTTATATTACCCATAGCTTCAAGTTCGCGTAATCTTTCTAATGCAACCGATTCCTTCCCCTGAAGTCTTAAAAATTCAATAGCATAATAATCTATAGCCCATGTTTGCGTGGCATCAAAGCGTCCAACAGTTATTTGACGACTGGTCCAGTCAGATAAAGAGGATCCTAATTGCTTTAAATCAATGAAATCACAGTGATTATTTTTGAAACTGGTTAACAGGTTATTTAGTGCTGAGGATACTTCAAAAGCTCGAAAAAGATTAATAGACCTGGTGAACTCCTGATATTCATTTGCTGGAATGGATGTGGCTAACTCACAGTAACTATAAAATCTCTGGATCTGGGCAATAAAGGTGAAATCAGGATTGATTGATTTAATATCTTTGTTTATTTGTAGGCTGAGCTCTAAATTATTCTGGTTTACCATCAATTGCGCCATATCAAGATTGGCACGAACAGACTTTGGGTGATTAATATAACTGTTAACCACAAAATTGCTATTTGAACTCCAGGCCAGAGATACCTGGTAACTTAAGGTCGCTAAATAACCAAGATACATTAGCATAATAAAGACAAAAGCTGAGATAAAAGCAGAGAAAAAGATCGTTTTTTTATTTTTTTGTTGAAAAAACTTGAAAGAAGAAATGACTAAAAATAAATACAAACCAAAAGAAGGAAAATAATTTCTGTGTTCAAAATACAACTCCAGAGGAAAAATTGTACTCTCCATAAGATGGCCGGAGAAGAAAAGTAACAGGCCAGACAGAGCCGGTTTTAATGATTTGGAACTAATTACGCCATATATAGAGCCAACAAATAAAAGACAAATAATAATGCTATTCAATAAAGCGACTGGATCACTAAGCGTTTTAACGACTTTAAAATCATCACTATAGAGTCCTATATCTGCCGAGATAGGGAACAACAAGTGGGAGATGTATTGAATCAATGCGCTTGGTTGACTGTAGATTCTCTGTAGCAGCGTGAAATTTCTGTCGTCATAGTTTAGGTAACCATGTTGCGAGAGTAACCAGATACTTAGTATTGAAATTAAACTCAGTATGATACCCAGAAGAACTCTGGTTTGAGTTGTAATTGCCAAAAAGTATTTTGAGTATGATTTAAAAAAACAAACTTCTAAAATAGTAAGATAAAGAGGCAATAGTAATCCATTTTCCTTACTTAAGGCGGCTAATATCCAACATAACGACGTGATAAAAATTAAAAATACCTGAGTTTTTTTAATGAGGTATTTATGAGTTCTTAAATAGCTAAAACAGATACAGCCAAGCATTACAAAGAAAAATGAAAGTGTGGTCATGCGCTGGATGACATAAAAACTGGTGCTAATATTTATGGGATTGAGTAACCAAAAACTACTCACAACAAAAGATAAAAAAAACTTATTTTTTGAGAAAGAGGTTTGATTAATCAAAATAATACTCAAGCAGTAAACCAGTAATGTGTTAACCAGATGTATGATAAAACCAGTGAGTTTGAGTTGATAGATGTTCATGCCCTGCGCAAGCCAATCATTAATCACGAAAGAAACCATACTGACACTTCTGCCTAAAGGCCCTGATTGATTATTAAAAATTACTTCAAAATAATTTGAGAAATTAGTCTGGATCAGAGGTGAAAGATTGGGATAATCATCGAATACCAAAGGGCCAGTTAAGCCTTTAGATAGCAAAAAAGGTGTGAGTATTAACAGGGCAATTATTAATAAATGATAAATTCGACGATTCATCATTAGTTGGAGTACAACTTTCATAAGATCCCGATTCTGTTTTCAGTAGTGACTAATAAATGAGGATCCTTTCTCAGTATTTTAAGTTGAGTGTAATGAATATCCTCAACTTGTTAAGGTGTAGTACTAGTTTTGTTAACGTTCAAAATAGGTTTTATGCGATTAAAAAATTCTACGCCCTGCTGAACCTGAAGTATGTCAGGGTGATGTTTTTTGATTTGATGGACTACTTTTCTAGCTTCATCTATTTGATTAATTGTTATTAGAAGATAGATTTTTTTGAATAGATACTGGTAAGCTGCACGGTATTTGTAAGCGTAATCAAGATTTACCAGGGCTAGCGCTATATTCCGCTGCTTTAGATAAACTGTAGAACGTATGCCGTAGAAATTTGACATCATTATGTCATTTGCAGAATACAAATCGGATTGCATATAGCTATCTATAATAGTCAATAAATCATTATAATCTATATCAATACAAGTATTAGTTTCTAAAAGAATCATATATTCCTTTATCATATTGGGAATATACATTTCAAAATTTGCATGCTTCGCTTGAGCTAGCAGTTCATTTAAAGTGTTGGCTGAAGAAGAGCCTGAGCTACATTCATTGAGTAGAGCTATCCAATTGAGCATACTGTTTTTAGGGTGTATTGCTGTGCTTTTCTTTATAGTCTGACTCGCTCCCTGATGATTTTTATACTTGTATTGAATGTAAGCCATGGATGTGGCGGCACGGGAAGATTGAGGATGATCAATGTACCATGAGGTGAAAAGTAAACGTGTATCTCCCCAGAGTCTGGTAGTTTGGTAACTGGCAAAAACTGACCATACAAATAATAAGATCATTATGGAAGGTAACCATGAGGATATTTTATTCGTAGACTTTGGAAGTTTAATTAATAAACCAGACACCAACGCATAAAAAGGACCCAGCATGGGTAGATAGTTTCTGTGTTCATAATATAATTCAAGTGGGATAATTGTTGATTCTAACAGGTGTCCACCTAGAAACCAGAAAACAGCAAAACTAAAAACAGGAATTTTATTTCTATATTTTACAGCAACAATAAAAATTCCCACCCAAAAAACTGAACTTAAGACTGTACTCAAAGGTGTCAGTAAATTTTGAGAAACAACAATATCATCATGTACTAGTCCTGTGCCTTGAATTGGAGGCCAAAGAATTTGATAGAGGTATTGAACTAAAATTCTGGATTCAGTGAAAAGTCTCTCCAGGTTAGTGAAATCTCGGTGGTACAGCGAGGGGTGAAGTAATCCATAATAAACAATAATTCCAACTATCAGTAAAAATGTGTAGGGTAAGAAGGCGAATTTAATCAAATTTTGTGCGAATAAATTAGGTTTATTTTCTTTTAGAATGGTCAATTCCATACTACAGATAAATATTGGTATTAAAGCTCCAATTTCTTTGGAAAATAAAGATAATAATGAAGAGATCCCAAAAGCAAACAACAGACTGAGAAACTTTTTTTGGGATAGATCCCTTCTTCGAAGTTTGAGATAAAAAATTAAGGCGCAGAGAGTGAATAAACTGGAAAGAATAACCATTCTCTGAACCACATATAAAACAGTAGAGATGTTTAGAGGATGAATCGCCCAATACAAGCTTATAAATCCAATAACAAAAACTCCCATAAGAGACTGCTTTTTATTAATGGAGGCGCTTAAAATATACAGCCAATAAAAAACTAATAGGGCAGTTATGCAGTGTAATAAAAGATTTGTGCGTTTAAAAGAATAAGGGTTTGCTGGCCAATATTGATCATCAATTGCGAAAGAAAGAGCTGATATGGGTCTCCCGGTGATCCCGGATTGGTTTGATTTTGAAAGACGTTTAAGGCTATTCCAGGAGATTTTTCCATTGAGTTGTTCAATAGGTTGAATATTATTTTCATCGTCAAGTAAAAAAGAACCTGATAATCCTTTCTGATAGACGAGTAGTGGGACAATAACTAATGACAAAAGGATTAGAAAGTATAAACCGTTTATCGGAAAACGTTTGAACATAGATGTTTTAGTCTTTTACGAAGAAATAAACAGATTTTATAATGAAAAAGGGCCTCAAAGAGACCCTTTTAATATTTCACCAGTTTATATTAACTGATTGATAATTTTATTGACGGCAGTTAGCTGGAAGATATTTTGCTAGAACTGTTGTTAGATCACCACTACAAGACCAGCGAACACCTGAAGCATTGCCTGAACCAACAAGAGCGATGTTACCAGTAGCGTTGTCAATAAGATTGGTTTCATCAAGTGCAAAGATGATGCGTCCAACAGTTGCATTCGTTGTGAAGGTGATGCCTTTGACATAATCTGATTGGTTTGCATCAGTACTGATACCTGCTTGGGATGTAGTTGCTGGCATTCTATTCATAGCCAGAAAATACTCTGAAATGGCAACCTTGGCTGCAGAACCCATAACCATAACTTCTGTAATTTTTGAACGTACGATATAATCCTGATAGGCAGGAATGGCAACCGCAGCAAGAATACCAATAATGGCAACAACGATCATTAATTCAATCAGCGTGAAACCTTTTTGGACCAGCTGAATAGGTTTTTGTATCATTTTCATGGGAAATCTCCGGTTGGTTAAAAAATAAATTTTTTACATTGAAATGCGACAAGTTCAAGCTTAGTACTTATTTTATGCTTTTGCCAGTCTGCTTATGCACATCATGAACTTCATGACTGCCAGGTAGAATAACAGAATAGCTTTAGTTATTAATAGTTATAATATAGCAGGGATTGTGCCAGTTAGCTCTGATTTAACATAGTAAAAGATAAACCCCACAAAAGTCCACTAAAACCGTATAAATCTTTGATAGAAAAGGAAAAAATAAAAATAGATCTTTTGCCTTAGGAACGTAAAAAAAATTCTATCATTTAGATTCAACCTAATGCATGCACGTATTTAGGTGAAAATGTGACAAAATGTGTCAGCTTTTTTATAGAAGTGACTATTTATGTCATATAAAGGAACAATAGGTTATGATTTCAGCGACTCTACCCCTCAATAAAAATGCAGGAGTAATTTTTAAACAGCTTTAGCTGGCCCGAAGGGTGAGCAACATGGATGTAGTGAATAAACTCGCAACTCGAATCTTTTTACTTAAACCACTCTCAATGATAAATCAATGGCCTCTACCGATTTAGTCAGCGCCCCAACAGAAATATAATCTACCCCAGTTTCTGCATAACCCCTGAGAGTCTCAGAGTTGATGTTGCCAGAAGATTCAAGCTTAATTTTTCTTTTTGTTCGTTTATTATTTAATTCAACAGCCTTATAAGTCTGCTCAATAGTAAAGTTATCCAACATGATAATATCCGCTTTAGCTTCAATTGCCTGCTCAAGTTCATCAAAATTTTCTACTTCAATTTCTACAAGTAACTCAGGTTGTAAAGCCCTTGCTTTGCTAATCGCATCCTGAATGCTGCCACAGGCTTTAATATGGTTTTCTTTAATCAGAAATCGATCAAACAGGCCAATTCTATGGTTTTGACCGCCTCCGCAAAAAACAGCATATTTTTGAGCCATGCGCATTCCTGGTAATGTCTTTCGGGTATCCAATAATTGGCAAGGGAGATCGGTGATGAGCGATGCAAGTTTAAAGGTTTGGGTTGCTGTGCCAGAAAGCGTCTGTAACAGGTTTAAAGCAATTCTTTCTGCGGTGAGTATACTTCTGGCATTACCCGTAAATTGCGCCAAAATCGTGTTTGCCTGCACTTGATCGGCATCTTTTACTTTCCAGTCAATCTGTACCTCAGGATCTATGGTTTTAAAGGTTTGACTAACCCAGTCTATACCAGAAATTATAGCAAACTCTCTGTTAATGAGGTTAGCAGTCACCTGATGCTTATCGGGAAGTAATAGACCAGTTACGTCCTGTTCAGGGTTTAAACATCCCAGATCTTCAAGTATGCAAGCACTTACATGTTGTTGGATAATAGAGTGCCAGTCAAAATTTTTCAGACAGTCAGCTAATTCAAGCACGTTATGTTTCTCAGTTTTTAGTGTTTAGTGTTGTAGATGATATATATTGAGTCAGGATAAGCTGATTACCTTGCTGAGCAAAATCCAACTGTTTTAAAGCACTCATTCCTAGAAGTACTTCTGTAGAATGGTTCATACCCGGATTGATAGACGCTGGTATATTATGTAATTGAATATCTCCTAACTCCAGGGAATTGATCTCTGTTGACCAGGCATATGTATTTCCATTAGCAGTACTTACGCTTTGCCTGTAACCTTTAGATAGTCCTATTTTATTGGCCAGATCTTCAGGAATAGCAATATTTGATGCCCCGGTATCAACCAGAAAAACCACGGGATAACCATTGATTTTACCTGTTGACAAATAGTGCCCAAAGCGATTTCTATCTAAGGTAACACTAATCCGATTGGCATTCGCTATACTTGTTGGACGACTATTAGGATTATGTTGTTTATCTAAAATGCCATCGAAAAACATATAAAAGAGTATGAATGCGAGGGCCCAGGCAGCATAAAGCATGCCTTTACCAGTTGATTTTATCGGATCAGGGTTTTGCATAGGGTTATTCTAGTTATAACTCGCAGACAGGACAAGCAAATAAATTATATATACCCGTTCCATCTCAGGATTCCCGGCTAAACTATGAAACCTGCATCTTAAAGTGGAGCGAGTATATACATAATAAATGAGTATATTGATATAATACGAAGGGAAGTTCAATAAATATCAATTTGAAAATGTGTCGGGGGCCGTCAAATTTGATTATCATCTAAAGATTGTTTATTCTCCAATCAAGCGAGTAATATTTAGTACTCCATATAGTATGATTTTGTGAGCATGTATTAGTTCTTTATATTCGGGGTATTATTAAATGTCAAATAAATACACCGATATTGCATATAACCATAAGGATGCAATTGTATTTTTATTATGCTCAGCTTTTGTCTATTTTTCTTATGATGATGTCCTTGAATATGGTTTTCTGCACTGGGATAGTTACAGATATATAATTCAGAATGAATGTATTCAAAGCCTGTCATTAGAAAATCTAGCTTGCCTGTTTACAGAAACGTATTTTGCTAACTGGCACCCGATAACTTCATTAAGTTATTCGTTAGAGTATCATTTCTTTGGAGCTAATCCAGGTCCATATCATGTAAGTAACCTTTTTTTACATATAGTTAACTCGTATTTTCTCTATGTGATTGTGAGTAAGGTCATGGTCTTCATTGGAAAAGAAGAGAAAGTGTCAGTTTTTTCTGGCTTGATTTGTAGTTTGTTATTCGCTGTTCACCCCCAACATGTTGAGACTGTTGCATGGATCGCCGATCGAAAAGGTCTATTAAGCACGACTTTTTTATTACTGTCATTTTTATTTTATTTTCGCTACGTAACTGGTGATAAAGTAAAAAATAAAAAAAATTATGTGTTTTCCATTTTCATTTATTCATTGGCTGCAATGTCAAAACCAATGGCCGTTACATGGCCTGTTCTTCTTTTAATATGTGATATTTATCCATTAAATAGAATGACTCCTGATCTGAGTGTAAAACGTTCAGTCGTATGGTTTAGAATTCTACTTGAAAAATTGCCATTTTTTGCTATTTCATTCGTTACTATAGTGATGACTATCATTGCACAAGATAAGTTTGGGTCAATTGCTGGTTTCGATGTTATTGGTCTGGGTGATAGATTTTTGAATATGATACATAGCGTTTATCTTTATATTTACATGTGGATACTTCCATTCAAATTGTCCCCTTTTTATCTTTATCCTGAATTTATTGTTGAGAAGAATTGGTCGATAATAATACTAGTTGTTTGCTTGTTTTTAGCTATTAATTTATATGCACTATATATTTTCAAAAAAGGAAAATATCAATTTTTTTGTATTTGGTTCTTTATTCTTGTGGCTTTATCGCCTGTTTCAGGAGTTATTCAAGTGGGAAGTCAGGCTGCGGCTGATCGATATACCTATCTTTCTCTAATTCCTCTCTTTATCTTGTTTAGCTGTTATTTTTCAACTCAGTTTTACCAGAGTACTTTAAAAGTGAAATATATAATTCTGTGTATTTTACTTGCTACGATCAGTGTTATGGGAATAGTAACTAAATATCAGTCTAGAATATGGAAAAATGATATTGTTTTATGGACCTTTGCTATGAACAGTGGCTACCGTTTAAATGCGATAACAGTTCTATCGTTAGCGCAATCTTATTATGATATTCATGATTATGAGAAAGCTTTGAAATACTTCTTGTTAGCAGATGATATGGGTAAATTTCCTATACCAAATTATTATATTAGCTTTGCGAGAACATATGCTGTCTTGGGAATGGACCACTACTCATTGCAGATCTATAAGTTTATGCAGAATGAGACTTTTGTTTCTGAGACTATGTTGCCACTAATAGAGAATGACTTAGCGAAACTGAAAAAACGAATGAATAATGGTAAGAAGTGAAAAGAATTAATGTGCTGTTATTTTAATACAAAATCTAATAGTGAAAAATTGCATGGATGTCTGCTAGCATTTTATAAAAATAGGTTGTTTGTTAACAATGTGTATATTTATAGTTGCTTGTAGAGTAATCGTAAGTTGAAATTTAAAAAACTGTTAATTAGCAGAGTGTTTCTTCAATAGAAGATATTTATCTATAGCTGAAGCCCGTGAATTAAAATAACCAACAATATGGATGTCAAATTCATCATATTCTTTCGTATTTATTGAAAATGGCAACTCACCTAACTGATCGGCATAAAACCCCGCTCTATAACGTCTTGACATAGTTCTGAACTGGCAGCAAATTGAGAGTTTAACCTTATCAACTAGGTGAAAAATGCTATCTGTAAGGGGGAGTATGTTTGTATTGTTCGATGGTGTAATAATCAGATCACCAGTCTGTAATTGTGCTTTGTTGTTGAGAGAAAATGCGATTGTTGATTCCATGTAATATTGAAATCCCCAATGACCTTGAAACCAGACTTTTTGGTTGTAATGTTGAAGTTCATGATTAAATTTGGTAGCTACATCTTTTTGGTTGTTAGCCCAGGATACATCTGACCAAGTCACTAAGAGGGATATGGCAGCTGCAGGGATCAAAGGTAGCAAATATTTTATTTTAACAAAATTGACATCTTGTTTAATATGCTCAAGCCGGCGTACGACCAGTATGCCGATAATAGGGATCATGGGTAATAAAGTTCGAGCATTAACAGACCAGTTTATGAATATAGTGAAAAATAACGTCCCAGAAAACCACATCAAAAGAAATAGAGATTTTTCATCCCGGTAGTGAAAATAATTAAGTGCTGCAAGCATAAAAATTTGAAAACCTGCAATACAAAATAGAGAGAATTGTAAAACGAGATAAAATTGTTGATATTTCTCAATTGGGAAAAGAGGATTATTGAATACTTGCAATGATACCAAACCCCATACTAGCAATGTGAACATGAGTATGCCGTATAAGAAAATGCGTTTACCCCAAAGATAAAATGAGAAAAATAATATGCTAATATATCCTCCTCCCAAAAAACTTAATCCAGTTAAAGTTTTCTTGATAATGGATGATTTATCTTTAACTACATCCATAGAGTAAAACAAGGCATTAGAAAATAGGTTAGTGTCATATAACAGAAGTGTTACCCATTGATAGAGTATTAAAACAGCTAATGGAATAAGTAAGTAAACATACCAGAGTTTAGGTTTGTCTTTAACTATTAAAGAATAAGCTAATAGTAATGGTATTAGACTAATGGCAAAATATTTGGTCATTACTGAGAGAGAGATTAATATTGCTGAAAAGAAAAGATAGTGCGCATTATGTTTTATAAGTGCTGACAGCCAAAAATAAATAGCCCAGACATAAAAGGCAACCATGGTCACCTCAGCCATTATATTCGTACTGGAAACCATATAAATAGGCGTTAATATACTTATCAAGGTTGCTAATAAAGGTGAAGTACAAAAATTTAGGCTGAGTTTATAAATCCCTATACTTAATAGGATGGCTGGTATTAAAAAAGCGGTATGAAGAACCCACTCGCTCCATCCAAAAATTAGTGTTACTAAGGCTATAAAATAAGAAATAAGAGGAGGGTTTTGATTGATTTCATACATAGGCATTGATGAGAAATACCAATTAACATTAAATCCATAAAAGTCCAGAGGGTGGGCTTGAATTTGTTTTGCGGTCCAAAGGAAAAGTGTGTCATCCAGATGGAAGGCTTTGCTAATGAATAGAATCAGACATAATAGAGTCACAAATGTAACGATCATGAGTTCTCTACTAGCAAGGGTATGTTTATTTGAAATTTCACCAGACATTTAATTTTCCAATTAAATTTGAATTTAACCCTTTATTATAGAATGAGCAGCAATTGTTCCAAATTCGATTCTCTATCAACGTAAAAATTAACTTGTTAAATATATTATATTGTTCTAATCATTCAAGCAACTTGAATGATTAGAACTGTATGCTATCATAATATTGGTTAGAATCAGAGATATAATCAAAAATCAGATTGGTAAAGTAAATGATTGAAGGAAGAAAAATAATTGTTGTTATGCCTGCCTATAACGCAGCCAAGACTTTAAGAAAAACATATTCTGAATTACCAATGGATATTGTTGATGATGTCATTGTTGTCGATGATTGTAGTACTGATAGTACTTCTCAAGTGGCATTAGAACTGAAATTACAGCATGTGATCCGACATGAAAAAAATAGAGGGTATGGTGGGAACCAGAAGACTTGTTATAAAGCTGCAATGGATTTGGGGGCCGATGTTGTTATTATGGTTCATCCAGATTACCAATATGAACCAAAATTAGTCACAGCCATGTCTTCTTTAATTGCAACAGGGGTGTTTGATGTTGTACTTGGATCACGAATATTGGGAACAGGCGCGATTAAAGGTGGGATGCCCATTTATAAATACATTGCAAATAGATTGCTGACGGCTTTTCAAAACATTATGGTTCCTTATAAGCTGTCTGAATATCATACTGGTTACCGAGCTTTTAGCAAAGAAGTGTTGAGTAGCTTGCCTTTAGAAAACAATAGTGAAGACTTTATCTTTGATAATCAAATGTTGTTACAGGTTATAGGTTCAGGCTTTTCAATAGGTGAAATAACCTGTCCAACTCGATATTTGGAAGATTCTTCCTCAATTGATATTCCAAGTTCCATAAAATACGGTCTATCAGTACTACTGACAACGATAGAGTATCGGTTAGTTAAAATGGGTTGGATGAAAAGTAAGCGTTTTTAATATACGCTGTCGTTTTATTCATCTTAGTTCTCATCTAGAATAAGCTAACTAAATATGATATGAAATTATTCGGAATTAGTATAAAAATAATTTTTAAATTAGCAATATCATTATTTTTGTTAGCTTGGATAATTTATATTTTTATTGACAAGGATGTGCTCTCAACCTTAAGAGAGCCTAGACTCAATGTTTTTCTGATTGCCTTGTCGCTCCATATTTTAGCTTACGGTTTTCTCTTGTTACGTTGGCGCGAAGTACTAGGGTTTTATCAGTGCATACCGCTATCGAGTTTGTTGAAAAGTTACGCTATAGGAATGTTTTCAAACAATTTTCTTCCTGGGAATATGGGGGGTGATGTGATACGTGCCACTTATCTTTATCAACAGGGGGTATCAATTCGACACTTAGTGTTAGCTTCGTTTTTTGAACGTTTTGTTGGCGTTATGGTTACATTATCAATTATTTTGGTTGTTTTGTTCTTTTCTGATATCTCCAAGTTTCTTAAAATTTCAAATTTTAATTTTTATCTGATTATTATTCTGAGTTTCTTGAGTTTGTTAATATTAGCAGGCTTGTT
>JBFFIY010000134.1:0-13879 GCA_041556195.1 Enterobacterales bacterium | reverse complement strand
TTACCCCTAAAATGAGCCATCTCATCGTTCAAAAATGGTCAAATAATCGAGTATACTCACATTTTTTGCCTCGATCTGACTCATTTTAGAGGCAACCTGAACAGTTACGGGTACATGTAACAACTCGCTGAGTAGTTACAATAATCTTTAGTAATTAATTTCAGATACTGATGTAGGTTACGCCATCAAAAAGACAAGCCAGGTAATTTTTCATCGGTTTGTATCAATAGCTGTCTTATCAGTTCCATATCCTGTACCTCAAGTCGATGTTCGCCTTTCCTTAGTTCAACCAACAAGTCGGAGAACTCGTGAGGTAAGTTAACATGCGAAATCAGCATTGAGTCTAATACTGAGAATTCAACAACTTCTTCAACTTTTCCAGTAACAGTCTGATAGAGGCATGATAAAATCAACTCCACTGTGGGAAGGGTTGGTCTTAAAGATTCCTCAATAAATTTGCCATTAATACCTCTTTTTTACAAACTTTCTAATATAACCTCGGCTGAACTCACCACCACTCCACCTGCAGGTTCTACATTAAGCGTGCTCACGACACCATCTTCGACTATCATAGCAAATCGTTGGCAGCGTTTGCCCATGCCATAATCCCTTGCATCCATGGTTAACCCCAGAGCTTCACTCAAATCACCGTTTCCATCAGCCAACATGACCAACTCCTCCGCATTCTGAGCTTTACCCCATGCATGCATGACAAAAGCATCATTAACAGACATACACACAATACTATCGACACCCTTTGCTTTTATCGCATCAGCTTGAACAACATATCCAGGTAAATGGGTGTTAGAGCAACCAGGCGTAAAAGCACCTGGCACAGCAAAAAGCACCACTTTTTTTCCTGAAAACAATGTATTTGTTGTGATATCTTCTGGACCATTATTACCGAAAATCTTCAAGGTAACGTCTGGTATTTTTTCACCTACTTGAATTGTCATATTAACTCCATGGGTTGTATATTTATTTAATGATAAATTAGATGGCTACGAACGATATCAGGACAGAGTAATCAATTCAAGATTTTATATCGCCATGCTCCCTGAGACCAAGAAGCCTGGTAAACCGAGCCGATAACCAGACTCTCTCTTTTATTTAGCCAAAGGCACCACACAAAATACCTAAGAACTACTCGCCTGTGACAAACAAAACTATGCTTCATCTCAGCAAAAAAAAGAGATAGTGATGTTTCATCGTTAATGGACTGTTCCGCTCACTTATTCGAGGTTATTTAATTTCCTGATGTCATTATACCCCCTCCTAATCAGGCTTGATGAATGATTAGGGGTATAAGCATTATATCTACTTCAGGCTTCACTTTTTTGAATATGTACATCCATTTGCGGGTAAGGAATATTAAGATCTTCCTTATCAAAGGTTTTATAGACATTTTCATTCATGGAAAAATAAACACCCCAATAATCAGCAGCCTTAACCCAGGCTCTCACTGTAAAGTTCACTGAGCTATCTGCTAATTCAGCAACTGCAATAAACACCTCTGGATCGTCTAATATTCTTGTGTCTTCATCACACAATCTTTTAATGACTGCTTTTGCTTTATCGAGTTCATCTCCATATCCAACCCCTATCGTCCAATCAACCCTACGTTTTTCTTCAGTAGAATAATTTGTCATAGAAGATGTAGAAAGGCCCCCATTAGGAATGATGATAGTTTTATTATCTGGTGTTTTTAAGATGGTATTAAATATCTGGATCTCTGAAACTGAACCAAGGTACCCTTGCGCATCAATAACATCACCGACTTTAAAAGGCTTAAAAATTAAAAGCATTACGCCACCCGCAAAATTTTGCAAGGTTCCTGACAAGGCCAAACCTATTGCTAATCCCGCAGCACCTAAAATGGCAATAAAAGATGTCATCTCAATACCCAGCATGCCTAACACGCTGATGACTAGCATGATTTTTAGAGCTGCACCGGCTATGCCCATCAAAAAGGGTTTAAGAGAAGGATCAGTTTTACCTTTTTCCAGCATTTTATTGAAACTTTTTATCAGCAGCTTAATAATCCAGCTTCCGATAAACCATACAACAATAGCACCTGTTAACTTAGGCCCGTAATAAATGGTCATTTCTGTTAGTTGGGTAATAGCTTGTTCCGAATTCATAATTTTTTACTCCTTTTTAGATACTCACTAAATAGTAGACCAAAACTACCCCAGCAACATATTTTTTCACTTTATTTATTTAAGAAACTGTCCCAGTTTAAATTTTGCATAACCAGTGGAGAATTTTCCCAATTGACTGCTTTAACGTTCATAGCTGTTTAATTACAAACCCAGTACAAATATGAGGTAAACTAATAGGATAAATTATAATGAGGTTTTTCCATTTGTTTGCTGAATATGCTCTAAACTCACGCTTAACCAAAGCCCTTGAGACATTAAAATTTGATACACCGACTGAAGTACAAGCCGAAACTATCCCGCAAGCATTAAAAGGTGATGATCTACTGGTAAGTGCAGAAACGGGTAGCGGTAAAACAGCTGCTTTTTTAATCCCGATTATTCACAAACTATTAGAAAAATCTGTTAGAAATACCGGAACTCGAGCATTAATTTTAGTGCCTACCAGAGAGCTGGCCCGGCAAGTATTAGTACATTGTCAGCATCTAACAGCTTTTTGCCGCATCAATTCAGGTTTAATTATGGGTGGAGATACTTTTAAGGAGCAAAAGGCCATGCTTCGAAAAAACCCTGAAATCATTATCGCCACTCCCGGTCGTTTATTGGAACATGTGCAAAGAGCGACGACTGATTTTGATGATTTAGAATTTTTAGTGCTTGATGAAGCTGATCGTATGCTGGATATGGGACTATCTGAGGAAGTACTGGATATAGCCACCCAATGTAATCTAACAGGCACTCACCGACAAACACTCCTATTTTCAGCCACTCTCAAACATGCTGGAGCGGCTGAAATTGCCAGCAAAATTCTATCTAACCCTGAAAAAATCAGCATCGGCCAAATTAGAAGCAAACACGATAAAATTACCCAGCAAATCATTATGGCAGAAGATCATACCTTTAAAAAAAGGCTATTAAAGCGCTTATTAGCCTCTGAGCCTTATAAAAAAGCTATGGTATTTACCAATACTCGTCAGCAAACCCAGGCTCTCAGAAAGAGCCTGAGTACTAGCCTGCACCATGAAAAACTACCCAAAGTTGAAATGTTGCATGGAGAAATGGCGCAAGATGATAGAAACCTCGTACTATCTGGCTTTAGACAAGGCAGGTTCCAGATCTTAATCGCCACCGATGTAGCCGCCAGAGGCCTGGACATCAAAGATGTTGATCTCATCATCAATTTTGATATGGCACAAAGCGGTGATGAATATATTCACCGCATTGGCCGAACTGGTCGTGCAGGTAAGGAAGGACTCGCTATCAGTTTGATAGAACCTAAAGAATGGAACCTTATGAGCAAAATTGAAAACTACCTAAAAACTCAATTTGAACGCAGAGTATTAAAAGGACTCACTAGTCGTTATCAAGGCCCAAAGCCGCCAAAAGCATCTACTAATAGCAGCAATAAAATGTCTAAGGAAAAATCCGCCTCTAAATCAAACCACCAGAAAAAGTCCCAGTCACCTCAAGAAAAATCTAAATTCTTAACCAGCAGAGATGGATTTGGACCTTTAAGAAAAAAGAAATAGCAGTTTATCCCCTGGTTCACCCGTTATCGTTCAAATATCAACTATTTAACCTGAGTTCTTATCCCGAACTCAGGTTATTTACGATAAATTCACCTATAACAACTTAAATCTCACAGCACTCAAAATTTGACATTTTTTCCAAATAAACGTATGTTTCAAACAGGTGTTTGAATTTATGGAGCTTACGTGCATACTTCTATTAATAAAAGTTCGATTATAAAAGGTTCCTTTAAAAAGAGAGCTGGAACAAAAGAACTAATACTGAATGCGGCTGAAGAGTTGTTTGCTGAGAGAGGGTTTGTTGAAACTTCTTTGCGAATGATTACCGCTAAAGCTGATGTGAATTTAGCTTCTGTTAATTATCACTATGGTTCTAAAAAGAGCTTGATTCAGGCTGTTTTTAATCGTTATCTTTCTGATTTTTATAGAATTGTAGGAGATAACCTGCAAAGCTTGGAAAACCGCAAAGAGCCCCCTGCTATCGAAGAGGTATTGAAGCTCATCATTGATCCTTTAATCGAACTGGACAATATAAAAGTGGATGGGACAGTTGCATTTATGCGTTTGTTGAGCCGCGCTTATTCCGAAACTCAGGGACATTTGCGCCGCTTTTTGATGGTGAATTATGGTGATATTATGGATCGTTTTTACCGTTTGCTCTACACCGCTTTGCCCGGACATAGCCAATATGAAGTCTTTTGGCGTCTACATTTTTCTATGGGAGCAGCAATTTTCACCTTTGCGGGTAATCAGGCTCTAACCGAAATTTCTCAGTCAGATTTTGAACAGTCGGTCACTGTTCGCTCTATTTCTACCCAATTAATCCCTTTTCTTGCAGCAGGTTTAAAAGCCTCTGGTTTTTCTCCTGACTCTGGTAATAAGAGCTCTGGTAACCAAAATAATGTTAACCAGAACAACTCTACTCAGGAAAACCTAACCGCCACTACTCTAAAAAACCCTTAATACTTAATACTTAATAACTGTGAGGTTTAACCATGTTATTTTTATCTCAAATTCTTATCTTGCTGGCTTCCACCTGGGTGGTTCTATACCGACGGAATTCTTTACAGGTATCTCTTGCCATTGTTTCAGCCTCTTTAGCGGTAACATCAATCATCACTGAATTTTTAATCATTCCCTGGGTATTATTAGCAGCTGTAGCGATTACATTATTATCACCTTCTATCCGTAGAGATAAACTTTCAGCATCTTTATTTAAGCTCTTTAAAAAAGTATTGCCTCCTATGAACTCTACCGAGAGAGAAGCCCTGGAAGCGGGAGACGTGTGGTGGGATGGAGATTTATTTCAGGGAAATCCTGATTGGAATAAATGGTTAGCTTATGGCCAGCCAAAACTAAGTGCTAAAGAGCAAGCCTTTATTGATAATCAGGTAGAAACTCTTTGCGGAATGTTAGATGACTGGGAGATCACCAATACCCACAAAGATTTACCCAAACAAGCCTGGGACTATATTAAAAACGAAGGTTTCCTTGGCATGATTATTCCTGAAGAGTACGGTGGTTTAGGTTTTTCGGCTTTAGGACATTCCTGTGTGGTGACTAAAATAGCCAGCCGAAGTGGTGCCGCTGCTGTAGATATTATGGTACCCAATTCTTTAGGTCCTGCAGAATTATTACTCCATTACGGCACAACAGAACAAAAAAATCATTATTTACCTAATTTAGCTAAAGGCATCGACATACCCTGTTTTGCATTGACTGCACCCTCTGCAGGCAGTGATGCCGGTGCAATTCCTGATTCAGGTGTGGTCTGTATGGGCGAACATGAAGGTGAAGAAGTTCTAGGTATTCGTCTTAATTGGAATAAACGCTATATCACATTAGCGCCTGTTGCCACAGTATTAGGTTTGGCTTTTAAATTATTTGATCCCGATAATTTAATCGGAGAAGAAAAAGAGTTAGGGATCACAGTTTGTTTAATACCAGCCAATCATCAGGGTGTTGAAATAGGCAACCGCCATATTCCAATGAATATGGCATTTATGAATGGTCCAACCCATGGTAAAGATGTCTTTATTCCAATGGACTGGATTGTCGGTGGACAAGAGTATGCTGGACAAGGCTGGCGTATGTTAATGGAAAGTCTGGCTGCCGGCCGAGCAATTTCATTACCCGGAATGGGAGCTTCTACGGGGTTAATGACCTATCGAATGACGGGGGCATATGCCAGAATTCGTGAGCAATTTAATACCAGCATTGCCAATTTTGAAGGCGTTGAAGAAGCCATGTCAAAAATTGCAGGCAAAGCTTATATGCTTGAAGCCAGTCGAGTGGCAACAGCTTCTGCAGTTGATCTGGGTTTAAAACCAGCAGTAGTTTCGGCCATTGCCAAATATCACATGACAGAAGAAGGCCGCAAATGTATTAACCATGCCATGGATGTTCATGGTGGCAGGGGCGCAGTTATGGGAGAACGTAATTATCTGGCTCAAGCCTATATCGGGACTCCCATTGGTATTACTGTTGAAGGCGCGAACATACTCACGCGAAACCTCATGATATTTGGACAGGGTGCCATCCGTTGTCATCCCTATGTTTTCCAGGAGATGGAAGCGGCGAATAATTCTGACAACCAAAAAGGTCTTCAGGATTTTGATAAACTATTATTTGCCCATATTGGCTACAGTATGAGTAATTTTGTAAGAACATTAAGCCTGGGTTTAACTGGATCAAAATTATCACCTGCACCAGTAACCGGGGAAACAGCCAATTATTATCAACAACTAACACGCATGAGTTCTGCCCTGGCCATGGTAGCGGATGTTGCAATGGCTGTTTTGGGAGGTGATTTAAAACGTAAAGAACGTTTATCTGCTCGATTGGGAGATGTGCTTTCACAACTTTATCTTGCATCAACGGTGCTAAGGTATTATCAGGATGGCGGCTGTAATGAAAGCGAATTACCCTATGTTCATTGGAATGTACAAAAAAGCCTTTATGAAATTCAATCCGCTTTTGTCGATTTCTTCCGTAACTTCCCCGTTAAATCATTAGCATTTGTTCTAAAGTGGGTGGTTTTCCCTACCGGTACTCGATTTAAAAAACCTGATGATGCACTAGAACATAAAATGGTTAAAGAAATGGTCAAACAAAGCTCTATACGTCAGCGCCTGAGTGAATTCTCCTATGTCGGGAAATCAGACGATGATGTTACAGGTCGAGTAGAAAATGCTTTTAATCATGTTCTAGCCGCTGAACAGTCAGCACAAAAACTTCGCAAAGCAATATACAAAGGCCAACTTGTAAAACAGTCTTCAATGGAACAAACCATCGCTGAAGCTTTAAAACTAGCTATCATTAACGAGCTGGAAGCAGAACTCCTGAACAAAGCCGATAAAGCACAATGGGATGCGATTCAGGTAGATGATTATCCTTTTGAAACAGTGAAAGGTGAAGCTGTTGAAATAGAAAAAACATCAAAGACACAGACTGAAATACAAAAGTCTTCTGTGGCGGCATAGATCTGATAGATATCCATAACAAATCTGCATGGCTTCTATATTCATATCCTATCACTGAAAATAGAAGCCATGCAGTCTTTAAGTCATTTCATTCATAATAAATCGTAAATTCTTCTAAATTTTTATGCAGTTATTCTCAAGGCTTCTATACTTAACGGTATACATATCTAAGTGTGTTAAAGAAATGAAGGGATATTGTGAGCGATAATACAAGTGAACTAGCCAAAGAACTGTATCAAATTAAGAAATTGACCCTACTTGGTTTTTTGCAGGCAAAAGCCGCCGTGGATGATAGTGAAACTCAGATCAACCAACTCACTGATCATTTTACTCAACTGTTTGATATTGAACAAAAGCTCAGTGAGAATTTAATTCTCGACTCAGATAATACCCTGCTTATGGAACGACTACGTTATTTGATTGGCTCTATTGTGGTGGAATTTCAATTTTTTGATCGCTTAAAACAAAAAATCGAACAATCCGTCGAGCCACTTAGACAGTGGTCAGAAGATGGCATTATTGTTGATCCTGATAGCCCGGATTTTGTTAATCGATATAGTACCAAAGAAGAAAGAAATCTTTATCATGCTTTACAAACTCAAGGTTCAATAGAAAAGGCGCTTAGTTATGTTGCCTTGATGGAAGTTGATGATGACGATGATATTGAGATGTTTTAATTTATCTAAAAACTATTAACCCAATCTATCACCTGCTGTTCATCAAAAGGCCAATTGAGTTCTTTATCTTTAAAGGCCAACACAGGTATACGAATACGATAGGCTTCCATCCATGCAGGTTCATCAATAATATCCTTTTTTTCTACCTGTAAAACCCCCTTATCTTCCAACTTTTTTAAAAGCTCTTCTGCCTGTTCACAAAGATGACAAACCAAAGTGCCATATAAAATCACTTTTTCCATAGTTTTCCTAAAGATTTCATCTTTACTCACGACTCTAACCTCGCAACTCACAACTCACAACTCACAACTCACAACCCACAACTCACAACTCACAACTCACAACTCACAACTCACAACTCACAACTCACAACTCGAAACTCGATACTCGAAACTCGAAACTCGAAACTCGAAACTCGAAACTCGAAACTCGTAACTCGAAACTCGAACCTATTTCTTCTTATGCCGAATCATAAAACAATGATGTATTGAAGTGTTTCTCTGAAAATCTGGATCTAAGGTTTTTGTACTAACATCTTCAATATCAAAATCATCACTGAGTTGTTCATCAATTTTAAATTTTCTTAAATTATTAAGAAAAATTAACAGGCCATCCTGTGTCAGGGACTCCATCAATTTTTCAATATAAATAGGATGATCCGCTTGGATATCCCAATGCGTATCCATACTTTTTGAATTAGAAAAAGTCGGTGGATCAAGAAAAATCAAATCGAACTTTTCTTGATTATTAGCCAGCCACTTTATGCAATCCTGATGAATAAAACGATGGTGGGATCCCACAAAACCATTATTAGCCATATTTCTTTCGGCCCAGGCCAAGTAGGTATTTGACATATCAACTGTTGTAGTTGAAGCTGCTCCGCCTGCTGCCGCATAAACAGAAGCACTACCCGTATAGGCAAACAGATTTAGCATGTTTTTATCTCTGGCGTGTTCAGCAATCAACTTTCTGATAGGACGACTATCGAGAAATAAACCAGTATCTATGTATTGTCCCAGATTCACTTCAAATTTTAGATCTGATTCCTCCATGATAAAAGGTTCTATACTCGCCGCTGAAATTAATTCATGTTTCTGATATTGGCTTTCCTGTTTTTGTTTACGACGTCTTTTAATACAAATTTCATTCACCTCCACCTGATAGCGCTCACGTAGTACTAAAATCACTTCATCAAGGCGTTTTCTTGCGACATTAACTGGAACCTCTTTGGGGGCAGCATATTCTTGAACATGAAAATACTTTCCATAACGATCAATGGCAACATTGTATTCCGGTAAATCAGCATCATAGAGACGATAACCCTTAATCCCTTCTTTTTTAATCCATTTTTTTAATCTTTTTTCATTTTTTGCCAGACGGTTGGATAACTCTTGAGCCCCCTGAGATAACTCCGCAACAGCCTCAGCAACAGACTCGGTATAAGCACTTTGTGAAAACTGCTCTTCACTAATATTAGAAATACAAAGTTCTACCGGCATTTGACCATTATAAAAACGATAAAATTTATCAGAACGAATACCAGTGGCGCGTCCCATATCTTTATCTAAAGCCAGATAAGCCGCTTTAGCGCCCAGAGCATAATGTTTGAGCCAATCTCCCAATGCGGCAAATGTTTTTAAAGCATCAATACGTTCATCTAACCTTTCACCGTAGGGAGGATTGGTTACCACCAAACTACTTTCTGGAACCAGATGTTTATTATTGGCAAGCCCCATTTTCTTTAATGTCACAATTTCAGTCACACCAGCCAGACGTAAATTTTGCTCCGCATGATCGAGCACTCGTCCACTCTGCTCAAAACCAAATAATTCGCCGGCAAAATTCATTCGGCCTTCACCAATTCGGGTTCGCGCCTCATCAATCAATTGCTGCCAAAGAGTTTCATCATGGCCTTTCCAGGCACTAAAACCCCAATATTTTCTAAGCAATCCTGGCGCTTGATCCCAGGCCATTAACGCACCTTCAATCAAAATAGTGGCAGAACCACACAGCGGATCAATTAAATCACCACCATTGGCTGCAACCTCAGGCCAACCCGCCCGCATTAAAATAGCCGCCGCCAGATTTTCTTTCATCGGTGCCACACCCGTACCTGTGCGATAACCACGCTTATGCAAACTATCACCAGAGAGATCCAGATAAAGCTGTGCAGAATTTTTATTACAGAACAGATTCCAACGTAAATCAGGAGTATCTTTGTCCACCGATGGCCGGATCCCGCGATCATTACGATAACGATCAACGATGGCATCCTTTACTTTTTGTGCAACATAAGCACTATGATCAGTATAGGCGCGTCTTAACCTGGCAGATATGGCAAAAGTTTGATTAACATCAAAAATCTCAGGCCAATCAAGGGCATAAACCGCATCATAAAGCTGTTCATTAGACTCACAGGGAAAATGCGCCACTTCCAATAAAACTCGACTTGCCAGACGTGACCACAGACAGACTCGATAGGCCATGGCTAAATCGCCACTAAAATGCACCCCGGCAACGGTCTGTTTGACTTCGCTGGCACCCAGATCTAACAACTCTTTGGTGAGCAAATCTTCCAAAGATTTCGGGCAGGTGGCAAATAATTTAAAACTAACAGCAGATTGCATGACGGACTTGAATACTTTCAGAATTTCAGATGGGGGGATTATAACTCAAAGCAGGGAAACACCCTAGTTGTGATCTTGCCGTATATCACCACGCATAACGGGATAGCCCAGATGCATCCAACCAAAAATCCCTTCATAAAGTACAGAAGTATTAGAAAACCCTCGTCTTCTTAGTTTCCTAACCACACTAGCTGCAGCGGCGCGTGGACAGGAACAATAAGCAACGATCTGCACATCCTTTGGTAAATCTTCAACAATAGTATCCAGATCAGCATAATAAGGTAGTGGAATGGAGCCTTCGATATGTGCCGTCTGCCATACCGACGTAACCCGAGTATCCAATAGAACCATTTTTTGTTTTGCTTTAAGAGCTGCTAACAAATCAACCGAAGAAACGTACATACCGTCTGACAACTTAAAATCCGGGTTATCACCTTTAGGGTTAATGACGTATTTATCCGGAGTAGGTAATTGCTTTAACACTGGTTTTGTCATTTCCCAACCACTGGCTCGGCTACGCAAAAACGCCGTGACATTATCAATATCCTCTACAGATAACTTACCTGCAAAAGCAACCATCGGGGTATCCTCACGACCATTTTGAATTGCATAGCGGATGAAATCGTCAGTATTATGAGCAAGTGCTGACTGATTACCCAGAGCTGGCGCAGTAATACCTTCGCCTTTCACACCGTGGCAACTGGCACAGTCTTTTTGGTAGATCTGTTCACCACGTTTAATATCGCCATGCACAGGTTTCGTTGTCAGCGCAACTCGCTTTACACCCGACTGTTCAAACAACCAATAGGTTAAATCCCAGGTTTCGCTCAGACTCATAGGCCCACCAATTTCATCCAGATAACCGCCCATTGCAGTTCCCTCGCGACCATAAGAAAGCGGCCTCAAAATGGCATGAGGAACACCGGACTCAAACAGGCTTTTACTACGCAGAGACGGTGCATGATCATTCACATGCCCCTGTCTATCTTCACCATGACATAACACACAGTATTTTTTGTAATTTGCCGCTGCAACCTTAGCTTGTTCAGCGGTCAGCTTTCTTGGAGGGGGTAATGTTCTCTTTCCGTGTTCCTGCGCTAGAATTACAGAAGGGGCCAATATTAAGATTAAACAGCTCAGTAAGCTTATCATTCTTGTAATAGCAGACATTTGGGAACCTTCTTCCTTTAGAGGTTACAATAAGCTTAGCCGCCCTAACAGCCGGAATCAATAAAATCAGATTGAAAATCTGGTAACAAATCTTCTTCTCAAATTGACCATCGATCACCTCCCCAGGGTTTGGAGCGGCTTGGAACAATGTATTAAGATTGTGGTGCACTTCTATTTAGAAGCTGGGAAATTGCTTTACTGTTGCAACTTGTGGGTTTCCCAACCTTGGTCCGCATTTTGGAACATCCAAAGTATCTGCAATTTTACAGCGGATAATTTCATTGTGAAATCAAGCAGACTGACTCTCAATAGGTGTTTGGTACAGTCATTCTAACCGTTTATGAAATTATCGTCAGTAGTAACAAACAGAATATTTTTTATTAATTCCTGGCATTAAACCAAGTTTTTTTGTGAACTATTGTTCTTTGACAGATCCAGTCATATAAGTGTTAGGCTTGTTTGATCATCTCTAGCACAGCCTTCGCCACAGGAGCTGATGACGCCGGATTTTGGCCGGTTATTAAGTTTCCATCAGTAATAGCATATGGATGCCAATCATCGACTTTTGAATAGTTCGCCCCTTTCGCTTTAAGCTCATCTTCCAACAGAAAAGGCACAACCGTAGAAAGTTGAACAGCGTCTTCTTCAGTGTTGCTAAAACCAGTCACGGATTTCCCCTTTACCAAGGGAGAGCCATCAGGAGCTTTAGTATGACGGAATACCGCAGGTGCATGACAAACTGCAGCAACAGGTTTTCCAGAAGCGTACATTTTTTCAATCAATGCTATCGAGTTACTATCTTCTGCCAAATCCCACAGTGGCCCATGCCCACCAGGATAAAATACAGCATCGTAATCATCAGGTGAAATATCTGATAGTTTCAGAGTATTTTCTAGCGCCGCTTGAGCGTCACCGTCACCCTTAAAACGTTCAGTTGCTTCTGTTTGGAAGTCAGGCTCATCACTTTTTGGATCCAGTGGGGGCTGCCCTCCACCCGGTGAAGCAAGGGTGATATCTGTATTTGCGTCCTTGAATATATAATAAGGAGCCGCAAACTCCTCTAGCCAAAATCCAGTCTTTTGTCCTGTGTCACCAAGTTGATTGTGCGATGTAAGTACAAGAAGAATTTTCATAACGGTTTTCCTTTTTGATTCAATACTGTTTAAGACAAAGGTCTGGGCATAATGACTCCCCACGAGGTGTTAGCCTCCAAATTCGTGGGCTAGAAAAGTCAGAGCCATAATAGTTGTGTAACACAAACTAACATTGAGGCTAACATGAATAACGATCAAAATATTAATAGACGGTCTGTTAAGCATTGGTTGCAACTTTTGGGTGTTCCACCCTTGTTTCCTTGCTCCAACCTTGCCCTAAACGTCACTATTTTAGTCAACCATTTCGATGAGTATAGTGTATGAATTTACACTGTCCAGAAAATGGCTACTTGCAGTAATTGACAACACTCTCCAACCGCTTTTATTTAGATTTAAAATTTTCTCATTGAGTTTTTCTATATCTAATTCACTTGACCAGAAATTACGTTTTTTGAATACAATTATTTTTTGCAATTAATGTTACTCCATGTGGATATTTTGTTTATATAACAGTTAGTGCACGTGAAAATCAGGATCGACTTAGCGTGTAATTTGTCGCGTGCCGCTGCTGGTTAGGCATGTAAAATGTATTAACTATACAGCTAATTCTTCTGGTTTGAATTTAGTTGTTCACGCAAGAAGTCTACTGTACGCAAAATAATTTCTCGGGACCTTTTATCATCTTTATGTATGTCGAAACCGTGAGGGCCTGTCGGATGGTTCCAATACTCGACCTTCCAACTATTTTTTATGGCCGTCAGGGAAAACTGCTGCAAGCCAGAGTTAAGTGTCGCATCGTCCTTACCCGCTTCAGCGATAAAAAATGCTGGAGCCCAATCCGATTTAGATTCTAAGAAAGGAAGCGGGTCTAATTCTGTTCGTTGAGCATCAGATACTTTTTCCCCCCATCTCTCCCAAACTTCAGGCCCAATAGTAGCATAATATAAAGCCATACATTTAAGCCATTTTGGTCGCTCCGAGAGAAAAGGTGCCACAAAACTCCCACCACCGGAAAAGAACCACAGACAGATATTATTTTTATCGATCGAGAACTTCTCGGAATTCGTTCGCACAAAATTAACAGCTGCTCTGATATCACTGGTAGCACTTTGCAAGTCATTTAACCCACACTCCGCATCAG
>JBFFIY010000133.1:0-14028 GCA_041556195.1 Enterobacterales bacterium | reverse complement strand
GAATACTTAGAGCATCACTTTGAAAAGAACCCAAATGATTACTTTGATGTGGAATAGTAAATCAACCGGCTTTGCCGGTCAAAAATGGACTTTCAGTCCTTAATGTTAACCCACCGTCTTTAGACGGTGTGTTGTTAAGTAAATTTAGTGCTAAAAATGAAAACGAAAGAATAACAGGTGATTGAAAAACGCTCAAGTGATAGCCTTGACCAATATGAAAAGCAAATAGTGCCTGTCCTGAGCAACCGCTGAGTAACCAATTGTTAGTCGGTTGTAACAGAATGTTAAGATTTAACTATAAAGGCTGTGGCAAACCAGTTAGTAAGGGTTAAATTTAATGAAAAATGGTTATTAAAAGGTTATATGTGTTATTTATCAATAAGATAGAGGTTTATTTAAATTCCAAATTAATAGAACAAATAGAGCCTGTCCAGCAAATAGTACCTATCCTGGATATTGTTTTATAAGAGATAATAACTGAAATTATAGGATTTAAGTAAGGGACATTAGCAGGATGCGCTAGCATCAAGCCTAGAATATGGACGCTTGTTTCAGGTATCACGAGTATATTGTGGTGGCTACTGCCACCACAATGTCTTAAGCTGCTGTAACTATTCAGCGTGTTGCTAAATGAACCCGTAGCTGTTCAGGTTGCCCCTAAAATGGGTCAGTTCGAGGCAAAAAATGTGAGTATACTCGATTATTTGACCATTTTTGAACGATGAAATGGCTCATTTTAGGGGGAAGCTGAATAGTTACCGGGCTGCTTAGCTTTTTTGAGCAATATATTCGTCAACAAGTTGTTCAAGAATACGTAAAGGAACAGCACCATTTTTAAGAATGACATCGTGAAAATCACTTAAAGTGAACTTCTCACCCAGTGCTCTTTTGGCTTTTTCTCTAAGTTCAAGAATTTTGATCATGCCGATTTTATAAGAGGTTGCCTGACCTGGCATAACGATGTATCTCTCAATTTCTGAAACTACATCAGTTTGTGCCATTCCTGTATTTTCTGCCATATATTTTATAGCTTCTTCACGGGTCCAACGTTTGTGATGAATGCCCGTGTCAACAACCAATCTGACGCCTCGGAAAAGTTCAGCTTGCAGTCGACCGATGTTGTCATAGGGATCTTTTTCAAAACCCATTTCCCAGGCCAGTCTCTCGGCATATAAAGCCCAACCTTCAACGTAGGCAGTAAATGGTGCAAAACGCCTGAATAATGGAACAGACTCTAATTCTTGTGCAATGGATACTTGAAAATGATGACCTGGAATACCTTCATGATAAGCAAGGGTTTTCATACCATATTTTGGTGTTGCCTTAATATCGTATAAATTGGCATAGAATTGACCTGGTCTGGAACCATCCATAGATGCTCCGTTATAATAGGCACCAGGAGCTGTTTTCTCTTTAAATTCAGGGATCCGTTTAACCTCTACTCCAGCTTCCGGGCGAATAGCGAAAGTATCATTTAAGCCCGCATTAATTTCATCAAGAATTTTTTGATAATCTTTTAGAATTTGCTCACGTCCCTCATCAGTGTCGGGATAATAAAAGGATTCATCATTCTGCAATGCTTCCATTGCCTTTGTGAAACCTTGACTAACATCCCGGCCTTCTGCTTCAAGTATTGAAACAATTTGAGTTTGAATACGAGCCACTTCTCTCAGGCCAATATCATGGATCTCTTCAGCTGAATAATCGGTTGTGGTAAAAAATTTCAAGGCTGTGCGGTAGACTTCATTACCCTGAGGTAATTTCCAGAAACCATCATCGGCGGTTGATTGTGATTTTATAGCTTCAAAATAATTGATTAGATCCTGATATGCAGGGTAGACGGTAGTATTGATAACGTTTGTAGCATCAGCCAATACTTTGTTTTTGTCTTCATCTTTTAATTCTGCTTTATTCATCTTTTCTGATAATGCAGTATAAAGAATGTTTTCTTTAGCAGGTGTAGCTACAAATTCTGTCATTTCAGTCAGTACGCGATCTATGACAAAACGTGGAGGTAAAATGCCTTTTTCCTGACGAACTTTTAAGCCTTCAAGCACTTGAGAAAATTTAGTATCAACTTTAGATAGTCGAATAACGTAATCTTCAGCATCTCTTAAATCATTAACCTGATGGGTTGACTCCATAAAACTTGGGAATCCATTTTGAACGCCAAAAAGTTGGTTAACAGGGTAATTATGAAAACGGAATTTTTCTGCATCATCCAGTACTTCTAACAGATACATGGCGATATCTTTGGAGAGTTTTTCACTCTTAGAGAGGTCTTCATCGGCATAACTTAATAAGATTTTTTTGTTTTCTTTCATTTTTTGAAAGAGTTTGTCACCTGAAGCTAAGCTCTCGTCATCCAATTCACGTTGATGACCCTTTATGCCGAATCCTTCTAAAACATGAATGGAACTGAGCATTTCCGGGCTTTTTAGAGCGGATTGCAACACAACACGATTAAAGAAGTTGTTGATAAACCAGGGTTTTCCCCAGTATTCATGGGCGAAAAAGCTTGAAGTTATAATAATTATAGTTAGAAGGCCAAGTAGAACCCATATAACAATCTTTTTTACCATTATTCTTCTCCGTGTTTTACCTAATATTTTTCAACAGCCCAAGAGAATACCCCAAAAAGAGATTAATTTGTTTATGAAATTGTAAATAAATGTCATATAGAGAGATGAAAAAATTTCGAGAAAGGAATATTTTAAGTGCTGATATTAATTTTTGCGTATAGTTTTAGCTTAAAAAAGTTCAATATCATCATCTTCAATATCGCCTGAATTATCAAGGTTATCTTCTGATTTCTTTCGAACTTGCGATATTTTTAACATCGATTGCTTTTGTTTGGAAAGTACCTGCTCGATGGAAGAAGTGATGGTAGAAAAAGAACTTTCAAGTTCATCCCTCGTATCAGTGAGATCTAATGTTTCATTGACTGCATC
Source organism: Enterobacterales bacterium (assembly GCA_041556195.1). Classification (GTDB taxonomy): domain Bacteria; phylum Pseudomonadota; class Gammaproteobacteria; order Enterobacterales; genus 21-14-all-40-8. Next base: position 11,077 of record JBFFIY010000133.1, on the reverse strand, counting down.
ATCGATGAACTTAATAATGTATGCTTCCTGTGCTTCATTTAACCCCATGCCGAGTAGGGCATCTTCTAATGTGTGCATCATTCCGGAAAGGATTTGAACACTTTGTTCCTGAGTGGATTTTAAAGAAGAGGCAAGCTGTTCCAGAGTATGATTGATCAGGTTGAATGAATCCATGAGCTCGGAAGTTTGGGCTATTAAAGATTGTTCGGATTCCAGGGCAAGCACTTTTTCATCCAGTGAACTTAATATGGCAGGAATTAAATCTTTAATGCGTCCATTTCGAATGGGATCATCTATTGGCATATTCTTGATCAAAAGATTGGTTTTTGAAAAGTTAAATTGTGTTCTCGATTTAAAATCAAAAATTCTATCTTTAGTTGATAAGAGAGAGATGAGATCTGTTTCCAGGGGTTTTGTCTGACCATTTGATGAAAAAAAATGATCTTCATTTTCAAATTTAACAAGTATGCAGCCTGATAACTGAAAGTTTTCTAACATTCTAAATAACTGTTCAGCCAGCGTGGATATACTGCCAATAGCGAAACTTTTTTCGATAAATCTCATAGCCTGACCAAGCTCACTTGAACTAGCCAGAGCTTCGATCGCTACTAACTCAGCTTCTTTTGCCTCGGATTTTATTTGATGTTTTAGATATTTTTTCTTAAGTAGAAGTTTAACTTTTGCTTGAAGCTCTTCGGTATGTCCTGATTTCAGAACATAATCATCTCCTCCTGCATCATAACCCTGTAGTTTCTGCTCAATACTGGTATGACTCGAAAGAAATATGATGGGAGTATAGGTTAATTCGGGGTGCTTTTTAATTTGTTCACATACTTCGTACCCATTTAAGTTGGGCATTTCAACATCCAACAGAATAAGATCAGGTTTAAGGCTGAGCGCCTTCTCAAGACCTTTGCTGCCATCAGTGGCAAATTCTATTTGATAATCTAACTTTAAAGATTCTTCTAAAGTTGAACGCACAATTTTATTGTCATCAATAATTAATATTGTGGCTGCTTTTTTCAATTGTAGGTCTCTCTAGTATTAAGTTTATTATTTTTATAGTTTTTTGGTAATTAGAGATATATACCCGTTATCAGACATTATAAATAACAACGAGTATATATAATATAGTACGTCTATACGATATTTTCCTGATAAATCTAATGATTTGAAAGTATTTCGTTTATATACCCCTAATCAGGCATAATAAATGATTAGGGCTATATAACTAAATTATTAGATTATCCATACCAGAAAGATTAAACCAATAACCGTTACAAAAATCATGGTTGTTGGGAGTTATGAATTTTTTTTGATTTAAGAGGCAGTTTTTTATTTGAATAATTAAATCCTGCATATCTTTTGCAACAGGACTGAGCCTTAAAGTTGTAGCGCCTTTAGACTGTAATGATTGCCAGTGTGGGAGAAGATTATAACAACTGGCAGATTGAGTCTGAATACCGTTTATTCTAAACAAAGATTCATCCTCTTTTGAATTAACTAATAAGCCTTCTTCATCCTGGATACACCGCTGTAAGCAGTCATCTTTGGCAACATCACCGGCTCTGGCGCTGAAGCATCTGGCTGAATAAGCCAGCGGTGCATAACCATAACTAAAAACCTCACAATCTATAGTTGTCTTATTATCACTATAATCAATAATATTTTCAAAATGTTGTAGAAGTGCTTTTAAATCATCTCCACTTAATTCGACAGGTAATGTCCAACCTTTTAGATTTTGTTGGTATAAAAGAGCGAGTGTTTGTCCATGATAAATATTTAATGAAGGACCGGCATAAAATGGAATTTGTTTTTCGGTGGCAACAGCTACAGCGGTCCAATCATTGGCTTCTATGGCATAACCCTGATCACAGATCTTCTTTAGAGCTGAGGTTTCTGAACGAGCTTCAATTAAGGCCAGGTTGGAAAGTACGACTTCTTTTCCAGAATTTTCCAATTTTTTGGCTATTCTTAACCAATCATTAAGTTTAACCTCTCGTCGTTTACTGCAAATGATCTCGCCCAGATAAATTCTATCAACTGGCCAGGCTACAACCTGTTCGTAAAATTTTTCAATCCTGTTTTTGTCCCAGTGATAACTAATTGGTGCGAGAGATATTTTCATGCGTTTTCCAAATTAATTGCAGTGCCCTGATTTATAGCAGGTTGTGTTTTATTGCCATGAACGGTGATAAGCACCCAGGGTGGTTTGAGAACCTTCAGATAAACTACGTAATTGATTTAACCAGGCCTCCTCCGTTTTATACTGAGAAGGAGATTCTAATAATCGATCAATGGCCTGCCTCCATGTTTGGGTAACACTTGTGGTATAAGCAGGACTTCTTTGCCGACCTTCAATTTTTATCGCTTTAACACCTGCCTCAAGTAATTGCGGTAAGAGATCGATAGTATTTAGTGAGGTGGGTTCTTCCAAAGCATGAAAAGTATTTTCTTTAACCTTAAATCTTCCTTTACAAAGGGTTGGATAAGATGCATTTTCACCCGGTTGATAAGAATCAATCATTTTTCCATTTAAACGACTCTCTAAAACGCCGTCTCCAGTTTCATTCCATTGCACATATTTCGCGGGAGAACAAACACCAGAAATATTTGGGGACTCTCCGGTGAGCCATGAAGACAGGTGACAACGTCCTTCTACCATGATGCACAAACTACCAAATCCAAAAACTTCAATCTCGACGCTAGTTGATGCTACTAATGCTTTGACTTGAGGCAAACTTAGCACTCTGGGTAAGACTGCTCTGGTAATGCCAAACTGCTTTTGAAAATAATTAAGTCCTTCAGGCGTTGTCACTGAGCCTTGAACAGACAAATGGCGAGGTAGTTGCGGGTGGGTTTCGGCAGCATAGGCCAGTAATCCTGCATCAGCTAAAATAATGGCATCAACGCCTAAATTAGCAGCTTTATCGACGGCCTCTCGCCACTTTGGCCAATCTTGTGGCGAAGGATAGGTATTGATGGCGATAAATACCCGGGTATTTTTAGCTCTGACCTGAGCAACTGCTTTTTCGATTTCTTCTTCTGAAAAATTGAGACCGGCAAAATGTCGTGCATTGGTATTGTTTCTAAAACCCAGATAAATGGCATCGGCTCCATTTTTTAATGCCGCTTGAAAAGCAGGGTAACTACCCGCAGGGCAAACCAACTCCATATCCGGTTTAACTATAGCCTTAACTTCTGACCGCAAAACAGCGTTATTTGGGGAGGCTGTCAAAATAAAATTCTCAAGGGATTTTCCAGAATTGCAATCTACCAAATCGGGCTAATTTCAGAATTGATTTAGATCAAGGATAGTCCTGTCAGAGATGATAGTTTTCTATATCTAGTGGTGAGTTGTTAAATAATAACTATATGTGGTGTTTTTATGGAAAGCTTAATTAAAAAAGAAAAATCAATAAATCAGCCTGCTTTAGCTCGTGTCATTAAACGCAATGGGCAATCTGTGGGTTTTGATGAAGTGAAAATATCATCTGCGCTGGCACGTGCAGGAGAAGTTGCTGGAGAGTTTGATGATAGAGTTGCCAAGTTACTTTGTCGTAGCGTGGTCAGGCGTCTGTCAAATCTTGCCCCAGCCATTCCCAGAGTCGAACAGATCCAGGATATTGTGGAAGACATTCTACTTGATGCTGGTTACTTTAAAACCGCCAGGGCATATATCGTTTATCGCGAACAGCATAGTAGATTACGCTCGGACAAGCAGACATTGGTGGATGTAGAACGATCCGTTAATGAATATGTAGAAAAATCAGATTGGCGAGTCAATGCTAATGCCAACCAGGGATTTTCATTGGGTGGGCTGATCCTGAATGTTTCAGGTAAAGTTATTGCCAACTATTGGTTGTCTCATGTGTACGCACCAGAAATTGGTCAGGCCCATCGCCAGGCAGATTTACATATACATGATCTGGATATGTTGTCAGGTTATTGTGCTGGCTGGTCATTGCGTAATCTACTTAATCAAGGACTCAATGGTGTACCTGGTCGAGTTGAGGCAAATCCTCCTAAACATCTGGGAAGTGCTATTGGTCAAATGGTTAACTTCTTAGGAACCTTGCAAAATGAATGGGCTGGAGCACAGGCTTTTAGTTCTTTTGATACCTATCTGGCACCCTATGTTCGAATAGATAACTTAACATATGAGCAGGTACGCCAATGTATTCAGGAGTTTGTTTATAATCTGAATGTACCTTCTCGTTGGGGAACACAAACGCCCTTTACCAATATTACCCTTGATTGGGTTTGCCCGGAAGATTTAGCCGATGATATCCCATTGGTTGGGGGCGAAGAAATGCCTTTTAGCTATGGTGAGCTTGAGCCAGAAATGGCAATGATTAATAAGGCATATTTAGATGTTATGGCACAAGGTGATGCCAAAGGCAGGGTATTCACCTTTCCAATTCCCACCTACAACATTACCGATGATTTTCCCTGGGATTCAGAAAATGCCACAAAATTATTTGAACTGACAGCCAAATACGGTCTGCCTTATTTTCAAAACTTTATAAACTCTGAATTAAAACCCAATATGGTGCGCTCCATGTGTTGCCGTTTGCAATTGGATTTAAGAGAGTTGTTAAAACGTGGTAATGGATTATTCGGTTCTGCCGAGCAAACAGGTTCGATAGGTGTGGTCACTATTAATTGTGCAAGATTAGGTTATCGTTTTAAGAATGATTTACCAGCCCTGTATAAAGAACTAGACCATTTAATGGAACTCTCAAAAAATTCATTAGAGATCAAACGTAAAGTCATTCAAAAACTTATGGATGATGGATTGTTTCCATACAGTAAACGTTATTTAGTGACTTTTAGAAATCATTTTTCTACTATCGGTGTGAATGGCATTAATGAAATGATACGGAATTTCACTAATGATCAACAGGATATTTCCACCGAAACAGGCCAACAAATGGCCATTGAATTTTTACAGCATATCAGAAAACGCATGTTAGGGTTTCAAGAAGAAACCGGCCATATGTATAACCTGGAAGCCACTCCTGCAGAAGGAACCACATATCGGTTTGCGAAAGAAGACCAAAGACGTTATTCCGGCATATTACAAGCGGGTACTGAAGATCGTCCATACTATACCAACTCATCGCAACTACCAGTGGGTTATACCGATGATCCATTTGAGGCATTGAGCATGCAAGATCCATTACAGGTACTTTATACCGGTGGAACCGTGTTGCACCTTTATATGGGAGAGAGAATTTCAAGCGCAGAAGCCTGTAAAAAATTGGTTAAAAGATCCCTGGAAACATTCCATTTACCATATATTACCGTGACGCCCACTTTTTCTATCTGTCCTGAACATGGTTATCTCGATGGAGAACATGAATTTTGTCCAAAATGTGATCAAGATTATATGCTTGCTCACCCAGAACTCTAAATATTACCTAAAAGGAAAATAAAAATGTCCAGCATAATTATCCCTGAAAATAAAAGAACACGTTGTGAAGTTTGGACTCGCGTGATGGGCTATCACCGACCCGTATCACAATTTAATATTGGTAAAAAGGCTGAACATGCCGAGCGCAAGCATTATATTGAAAAAATGTAATTCTTGAACTGGTGATGTCTTCAGAAAACTCAATATCAAACAGTAAGTGGCCTGTTATAGCAGGTATCACTCGGATGACAACAATTGATTATCCGGAGATGTTATCTACGGTGTTTTACACCCAGGGCTGTCAATGGCGTTGTCAGTATTGTCACAACCCTGAACTGCTTAGTACCCGCTTAACTGACCCCTCCAGTTCCAAGTCATTACCCTGGGAACAGTTAATGGATTATCTGGACTCAAGAAAAGGATTGCTTGATGCTGTGGTTTTTAGTGGAGGAGAACCTTTGATTCAACCTGGGCTTGATAAAGCCATGAAGTTAATAAAAGAAAAAGGTTTTAAAATTGGTATTCATACATCAGGTGTTCTCCCCCAAAAAACATCACTAATTTTACCCTACCTGGATTGGGTTGGATTAGATGTAAAATGTATGCCAGAAAATTATGGGAAAATAACTCAAAGAAAAAAAGGATTAGATGCTGTTTGGGATGTTTTAGAACAGTTATTAGCAGCTGATGTGATATTAGAATGTCGAACAACAGTTTTCTGGAGCTTGACGCCTGTTAATGAGATATTAGAGTTGGCAAAATTGTTAGCCAGCAAAGGTGTGAAAAAATATATTTTACAAATCGGTAGAGCTGGAAATTGTTTAACTAAAAAACTCAATAAATTAGAAAATTTACCTCCTGAAGAACTGCCTGAATTATTATTGGAGCTAGATAAATTATTTGACGAATTTGTAGTAAGAGATAATTAGCTTACTTAAATTTTCTCGCTACTACTCAAAAAATCCCTGTTTTTCGCCCTTCGGGCCAGCTAAAGCTGTTCACCAAGATTTATAGGAGTATATCAGAACAGCTTTAGCTGGCTTGCAAAGCAAGAGAGCCACAGGGAAGTGGCGAATAAAAATTGCTTACCTCCACGGATGGAGGGTATGCAGCAGCAATGCCTGGAACATTGCCTGTCCTGCATTTTTGTCGCAACTTCATTATTGATAATGCACTAAAAGATTATAATCCAATGCTTCTATTTCTCTTCCTGAAACATGAATAATTTTCTCTTCTTTAAGTTTATGCAAAATTCTTGAAAATGTTTCAGGCTGAATGGCAAGTTGTGATGCAATCAATCGTTTGCTAGCTGGTAGTTTCACGGACTGATTATTCTGATCAACTGGCAGTAACATCATCAAATAACGAATAACACGATATGTCGCATTTTGTAAGGTGAGAGTTTCAATTTCATTTAATCGTCTGTGAATTCTCATGCTCAGATCGCCCATCATGCGAAAACACGAATTAGGGCTTCTAGCCAGGAGGGAACGGAACAATTGGGTATTGATTGAAATAACTTCACTGGGTTTTAATGTTTGTGCACTGACTGGGAAAATTCTATTTTCCAGAAACATTACAGCTTCAGCAAAACTACCACCCGGTTGTATGATTTCCAGTACTTTTTCTTGCCCTTCTATAGATACACGATAGAGTTTCATTTGGCCTGAAAACAGTAAAAAAAAACGTTCAGCTTTATCTCCAAATTGAAACAAATGATCCATATGTGCGATAGTATGAAGGTGTACGCCCTTCATTAATTCATCTTTGAGTGGTTCATCAAGTGCTGAAATTAACACATGATTCTTGATGAAATCGCTGTAAATAGGCAGCATGGTCATCCAATCCTGTACGTATTTTGTGATAGTTTATTAGATATAGAATGCAGGGCAGGTGACCCAGATCAAAGAATAATAGGTTTTCTACCACTTCCAGTATCAGAATATACTGAGAGTGGTAGAAAGTTTGAGAGGAAGTTAGAAGTTTGCGCTTAACATGATCCAAAATTTATCTGTATCTACACTGAAGTCATCAGCTGAATAGCTAGCATACTTAAATGTTAAGCTATAGTTCTTATTAAACTTTTTAACAGCAACAAAATCTATTTCTGTTCCATAATCAATGCTGTCTTCTTCAGAAGTAAAATCATGGTAGAAAAGTTTAAATGTCATACCTGCGGCAGGAACTATGGCTCCAACGTAAACATCTTCTAGTCCAGTACCTGGTACTCCAAGAAATTTATCAGCCCAACCATTAAATGCATGGTTAGTACCTAAAGGTGTTTGAAAAGAAACACCGTTCACAGAAGTGTGAACTTCGTATCCAAACTTTCCTGTAAATTGTTTGGTCCCAAGGCTGGCGGATAAATTATAATAATTAGTATCTACAGATGCTGCATTATCGGTTTCCTGGGTTGCACCTTCTAGTTCATAGCCGAAAGTCAGGTTATCGAACTTCTGCTTGCCTTTTAATCGAATACCTGTGGTGTCACTAATATCCTCTAACAAATAGGCATACCCGCTTACTGTACCGAAAGGCAGGCCAGAATAACTGGCGTTAAAGATGTTGTGAGTACCATTTGAAAAGTTAGTGTCTAAAATAGTATTCACATTTGTGAGATAAGCATACACAATGGTTAAATCTTCTATAGATGTATTTACTAGGGTGGTGCCATCATAGGTTTGTTCATTTTGACGCCAACCAACGCCACCTACAAATCTCTGGTTATCCAGATTGATTCGTTGTCGACCATATTTAATCATGGTATCTGAAATGCCGGAATAACTAACATAAGCCTGATTCATTTCAGTAAAAAGTGGATCAGCGATAACTGGAAACTGGGATCTGCCGTTGGTTATACTATTAAAATCGGTATCCCAGACTTCAGCCAGATGATCGGCCTCTAAAAAGAATCCAAAATTATTAAACTCTTTAGTTTTGAAATTTAATCGTACTCTTACTGCTGAAGTTTCTGCTTCATCAGAAAAACCATCCTGATCAACATTTTCATATCGATATCTCAGTGATAATTTTGCTTTACCTTCTTCAATAGCTTGTGTAAAGTTTGTTGCTTCATTACTAGAAGATTTTTCTTCCGAATTAGCGAAAGCCGTGCCAGAAAGAGACAATGCAACTGCAAGGCTAATCATTTTCTTGTTCATTATGTACCCCTAATTGTACTAAAAATAAAATCCGGGATTATAATAATGTTTTGTGTTAAATGTCTCATTGATCTGTATCAATTGAGGCAGATTTTGTGGATCAATGTCGTACATTTATTGTGTTTTGTATAGTTTATTTATATGAAATAGCTATTTAAGTAAAAAAAGAAGCAAATACATGTTCATTTTTAACTGTTTAAATATAAGTGAAGGTAGAGAAAAAAAGCTTAGTTGTGTGCTTATTAACTGAATCTAAGGGATAAAAAATCAAATTTAAACCTTTTAGCGTATTTTGCTCAAAAGAATTAAAGAATTAAAGAATTAAAAGCAACTCAAAACTGAGAAAATACTGGAATTTTTCTCATCTAATAGCGAAAACTTGACGAGTGCTGTTTTAAACAGGCAATATATGGGGATTACCATTAGAAAACAGAACTATAGGGCATTCTATGAAGTTGGCTAATTCTATCAAATACTATCTTGGTCTGTTTCTTTGGTTAATGTTGGTTGGAAATACCAATCCGATAATAGCCGCTGAACAAATTGCTTCGCTCAGTGATGGTAGTACTTTGCAGTTAAATGGAGTTGGAGAAGCCAAACAATTAGGCTCAGCACTATATCTAGGGGGGTTATATCTAACCCAGCCAACTAATGATAAAGCAATTATCAGCGATAATTCCTTAAGTCGAAGAATGAGTTTTCGATTTAATAGCCGAATTTCTTCCAGAGCATGGAAACGATTGTGGATTGAATATATATCAATCAATACAGCAAAAGATGAATTATTACCCTTTACAACAGATGTTCAGACATTTGTTGGTTTGTTCCAGGGGGCAATTAAGGTTGGCGACCAGCTAACCATAGATTTTATACCAGATCAGGGAACCATTGTTATTATCAATGGTGTGAACCTTGGTACCATTGAAAAAGTCGAGTTTTTTAATCTCATCCTGAATACCTGGATTGGCCCCCGTCCCCTTAACGAAGATTTTCAGCTGGCAATTTTGGGAATCAAAAAAAATAAAAAAGCTGAAAATGATTTTGAAAATATTTATCCCACTGCTGACAGAATATCTCAGGTAAAAAGATGGGCATTGCGTTCACAGTTATTATTAGCCTCAGCTGACAAAGCGAGTACTGCGGAGGTTGCTAGAAAAAAAGCAGCTGATGAGAAAGCTGCCGCTGAAAAAGCTGCCGCCCAGAAAGCAGCTGCAGAGAAAGCTGCTGCAGAAAGAGCTGCTGCCGAGAAAGCTGCTGCTGAAAAAGCCGCTGCTGACAAATTAGCTGCAGAAAAAGCAGCTGCAGAAAGAGCTGCTGCTGAGAAAGCGGCCGCTGAAAAAGCTATTGCAGACAAGCTGGCTGCAGAAAGGGCTACTGTTGAAAAAGCCGCTGCAGATAAATTAGCTGCAGAGAAAGCTGCGGTAGCTAAAACTGCTGCTGATAAAGCTGCTCTTGACAAATCTAAGGCTGCTGCCGCCGCTGCCAGAAAAGCTATTGCTGAAAAAGCTGCTGCAGATAAAGCAGCTGCTGAAAAAGCCGCTGCCGAGAAAGCCGCTGCCGAGAAAGCCGCTGCAGCAAAAGCCGCTGCCGAAAAAGCAGCCGCTGAAAAAGCCGCTGCAGATAAAGCAGCTGCCAAAAAAGCAGCTGCAGCAAAAGCAGCTGCAGATAAAGCAGCCGCTGAAAGAGCTGCAGCCGCTAAAGCCGCTACTGAAAAAGCCGCTGCCGAAAAAGCAGCTGCTGATAAGTTAGCTGCTTTTAATAAAGCTACGGCAGAAAAACAAGCTGGTTCTGCTAGTAAAACTGCTACTGGTGATCTGACTGATGAAGAGTTTCTTGCAATAAAAGAAGGCTATGAAGAAGAATTAACAGACATTATTCTTGAAAATAAGACTTACCCACATCAGAAAATGAGACGAAGTTATAAAAAACGTTCTTCTTTGCAGAAAATTAATGTCAACATTGTCCTGTTAATAGAAATTGCTAAAGATGGCACAGTGCTTAATAAGAAAGTGATAAAATCATCTGGTGAGAAAGTGTTAGATAAAGAAGCTCTAATACTTGTTGGTAAGGCGAAAGATATACCACCTCTTCCAGCATTTCTTCAAGTTGAATCGTTAGAAGTTGAAGTCGTTGTATCTTATAGGATCAGATAAGATTTGAAAGTAATAAAGCTTCTTTATTACACCCAGTTACCCCCAAACTAGCTGTATACCCGTGATACCTGGAAATGCGGGATTTCAGAGCTTCAGTTGGAATCCAGGTCAAGGCGTCGCTCGTAGAGAATACCCAAAGCACTCACTCCGCTCGCGGGGCAGGCTCTGACTGGTCATTTTCAAGAGCGACAAAGCTTCCGCGTCCTGCTAACGCCCCTTACCTCCGTCCATGGAGGCAACGAAGGACTGGTTTTCCACTGAAGCTCCCGAAGGGCAAGCCAATAAGCGCCCATCTTCTTCATTATGAAAGCTGGATTTAGAAAGAAAATTGCTTATCTCCATGGATG
>JBFFIY010000132.1:0-14069 GCA_041556195.1 Enterobacterales bacterium | reverse complement strand
TTACCAGAATGCAGGTTTTTTAAACACAGTAACCGATGGTCTGCAACAGAGTACAAACTTTACCTCTGATAATATCGGTTTAGTCACTCAGGTGACACGGCCTGATGAGCAAGACATAAATTTTGCCTATGATGCAAAAGGTAATACCCTGGGGATCACACCAGCAGGAAAAACAGAACATCAATTTAAAATGAGTCCTGTAGATTTGGTCGATAACTACCAACCACCAGCTTTAGCATCTGAAACAACTGTTGATACGATTTATACCTATAATCGTGATAAGGACCTGACGCAGATAACTCGTCCAGATAATAAATCCATTATTTACGACTATAATCCTACAAAAAGCCAGCTCAAGAGTATTAGCATTCCTGCCAGAACCTACAATCTTGCTTATGATACAAACAGTGGTCTGCTTAATCACATTGATTGGAGTAGCAGCGATGCACTGGATTATACCTATGACGGTTTTTTGCCCACCAGTGAAACCTGGTCAGGAATTATTGCGGGTAGTTTAGGTTTCAATTACGATAATGACTTCAAACTGGTGCAACTTAATATCAATCAAGATGACACCATACCACTGACTTATGATAATGATAGTTTACTCATTCAAGCAGGAGACTTAATTCTTAATCGTAATAGCAATAGCGGTTTTATTGAGTCTTTAGATTTGGCTAATGTCCAAACAGTCTTTAGTTATAATGACTTTGGGGAGTTAGCCAGTCAAATCGAAACCAGTACCGGCAGTCAGGTTTATTCAGCCAGTTTTACACAGGATAACCTAGGCCGTATCATTTCAAAAACAGAAAAACTACAAAATGGTAAAACCACCGATTATCGTTACGAATATGATGTGTTAGGCCGCTTAGAAAATGTTTATATAGATAATAAACTAACAGATAGTTACAGCTACGATCTCAATGGAAATCGACTAAACCATAATAACATTAATGCAACCTATGATGCACAAGACCGATTACTCACTTACGGTACAGCCAGTTATAGCTACAATGCCAATGGTGATTTACAAAGTAAAACTGATAGTGGTGTCACCACAACCTACCAATATGATGCCATGGGTAACCTATTAAAAGTTACCCTGCCCGGTGATAGTATTATTGAATATCTTATTGATGGACAAAATAGAAGAATTGGAAAAAAACTTAATGGAACTTTGGTTCAAGGATTCCTATACCAGGATCAATTAAATCCTGTAGCTGAGTTAAATCCCGATAATTCCATTAAATCAGTATTTATTTATGCCGACAAAGGCCATGTACCCGCTTATATGAAAAGAAATGGTGTTAACTATAAGTTTGTGACAGACTACCTCGGCAGTGTCAAGCTAGTTATTAATACTTCTACGGGTGTTGTTGAACAAAGAATAGATTATGATGCCTTTGGGGTTGTAACTCATGATACCAATCCAGGATTTCAACCATTTGGTTATGCAGGAGGAATTTATGAACCTGTCACGGGACTGGTTAGATATGGTGTTAGGGACTATGATGCAGAGGTAGGTAGATGGACAGCAAAAGATCCTATTGGGTTTGATGGTAATCAAACCAATCTTTATATTTATGTATATAATGACCCAATAAATTATGTTGATACAACTGGTTTGTTTGGAATAGCGGATTTACCAACGATACCTTCAAGTGTTGTGAATTTTTCAGCAGGCCTTGGTGATGCATTGCTTCTTGGGTTTGGTAATGATTTGAGAAACTTGTCTGGTGTTGATGGTGGTGTTAATCGATGTTCAAGCGCATATAAATATGGAGGTTATGCCTCATTTGGAGCTGGTGGCGCTAGAATAGCGTATGCTGGATTAGCAAAAGCAGGTTCTCTATTAGCTTCTTCGGCAGCTTCAGCAAGTAATTTCCGTAATGGTTTAAAAGTATTGTTTAGAGGCGGTTTATTCCCTAATTTTAGGAGAACAAGTTTTGATGCTTTAAGAAGTTCAGGTAGAAGTAACTCGCAAATAAGAACTTCTTCAGGTAGAACTAATCCTTTCGTAAATGCAGTTGGAGCACAAGCAGGTGTTGGTGGAGCTATAGTGTCATCAAAATCGGATTGTGGGTGTTTTGAATGAAGAAAATCATAGAACTTAAAAGTTTCTTTACCTTTATATTTATAGTAATAATTGGAGGGACTTTGTTAAGTAGTTTTACAAAAATGAGCTTTTGGGTTGCTTGTCTAATAATTGGAGGCGCTATTTTGATCAATGGAGTAGTAATTGCTCTCCTTGATAAAAAAGATCACTAACAATGACTGGAACATCTACAGGGATTTATGGCCGGAATAATGTTTTAGGGGATTTTGGTCGGTGGTTAGGTAGAACAATTTTTGATGTGACGCACTAATGGACTTGTTTCTTGTTATTTATGTGATAATTGTTGGTGTCGCTACATTATTCTATCTATTTTGGGTAGGTAACAAAGGTATCTGGGGGCAGTTAGCAGCACGGTTTCCCGCAAAAAAAACACCAGAAGATCTTAACAAAAAAAATCAAAAAATAGAAAGTGTTAGCTTAATTGTACACCAAAAATGGAGAGGTGATGGTTGGAATATAGTATTAATTACCTTAAATGAAAGTTATATTTGTTTATCTCCTTCTGGCATACTAAAATATTTTGTCCCTACTGTATTCATACCTTGGTCTCAAGTAGATGAAGTTAGAGAATGCAAATTTTTTCTTCAGAAAAAAACTGAATTATTAATTCATAATATGGATATAAGCGTGTTATTGCCATATCATTACTTAGCGTTGACTAAGGGAAAACTAGCAAAACAATCAAATGGAAATGCTAAGACACCCTTTAGTTAAAAACAGTGAAACCTGGACAGGCATGATTGCGGGTAGTTTAGGCTTTGATTACGATAGCGACTTTAAAATGGTACAACTTAATATCAATCAAGATGTCACCATACCACTGACTTACGATAATGATAGTTTACTTATACAAGCAGGCGAATTAATCATTAATCGTAATAGTAATAGTGGTTTTATTGAATCGTTAGATTTGGCTAACAGCCAAACCATTTTTAGCTATAATGAGTTTGGAGAGCTTGCCAGTCAAATCGAAACCAGTACCGGCAGTCAAGTTTATTCAGCCAGTCTCACCCGTGATAATCTGGGACGTATCATTTCAAAAACAGAAAAAGTTCAAAATGACAAAACAAATGACTATCGCTATGAATATGACTTGGTTGGCCGCCTGCAAAGCGTTTATAAAAATAACAACCTGACAGAAAGCTACAGTTATGCTTCAAATGGTAACCGCCTAAGTCATAATAACACCAGTGCAAGCTATGATGCACAAGACCGATTGTTAACCTACGGTACTACCAGTTACAGCTACAATGCCAATGGTGATTTAACTAGTAAAACCGACAGTGGTGTCACTACAACCTACCAATATGATGCATTGGGCAACCTGCTAAAAGTTACCCTGCCAGGTGATAGCATTATTGAATATTTGGTGGATGGTCAAAATCGCAGAATAGGAAAAAAAATTAATGGAAATTTAATTCAAGGATTCTTATACCAGGATCAATTAAACCCTGTAGCAGAACTCAATCCTGATAATTCTATTAAATCAGTATTTGTCTATGCGGATAAAGGCCATGTACCCGCCTATATGATAAGAAATGGCATTAATTATAAACTGATAACCGATCACCTGGGTAGTGTAAGAATGGTAATCAACATCTCAAATGGTGCAGTAGAACAAAGAATAGATTATGATGCCTTTGGAGTGGTTATTAACGACACTAACCCAGGTTTTCAACCTTTTGGTTATGCTGGTGGCTTATATGAGTCTGATACTGAACTAGTTAGATTTGGAGCCAGAGACTATGATGCAGATGTAGGAAGATGGACAGCAAAAGATCCGATTGGTTTTGCTGGTTGACAAGGTAACTTTTATGGTTATGTCAATAATGATCCTGTTAATTTTATTGACCCAACTGGTTTGCAAAGATATATCGATAGTCTCATACAAAATTTTAATGATACTAATGCTGAGGTTCCTGGAAATGGTCTACTTCCGACTGGAGTTGGTTTAGCAACAGCAGGAATTACCGCCAATTCAATCGGTGGAATTACCTTTTTAGGGGCAACAGGGTTTATAGGTACAAGTCAGTTTGGAGGTGCGATATTCTTAGCTGGGCTTAATTCTGTTGTGAATGTTGCTGCTGTGGGTGGGGTATTTCAATTTGGAATATTGGTTGGTTCGGCAATTAATGCAATTCCTACTGGTTCGTGTGGACGAACTATTAGAGATTCAGTGAGCGATATATTTCAATTATTATTGGATTAATAGTTATGAAAATTGAAAGTATATTTAAATTAAAAACAAAAAATCGGGTTTTATCAACAGTTGTGGGTGTATTGATTGGATCCGGTATATGCTCGCTATTTGTTTTGATGGCTATTTATCCATATAGACCTGACAATATATTTAGTTGGATTGTGTTGTTTCTGTTATCAATGCCTGCCGTTATTTTATTGGAATTATTAGGGGCAACTTTTTTACAAAACAAATTTACATCGCGTGTTAATAGACCAGCAAGAATTTTTATCGGTGTAGTAAGTGTCATTATCATTTGTATACTGTTGTTAGTGGTGTGGGAATGGATTAAGCCATTGCTTGGCACGTGGAAATAGAGAGAGAAATAACTCAGTTTCAAAATTCAATGGTATTAGTTGTGGAGTTCCTTAATATGAATAAGACTGAGAAAATAGTAGATAAAAATAGGATATTAATTATTCTAGTAGTTTTTGCTTTATTTTTTGTTGGGGTCTTTTGGTTAATAGCTTATTCAGAAATCGACACTAATTTTAACAGAGTCATATCCTCTCTTTCAGCACTACTATGCATTTTTTATTTTATGTATATAGGAAACTTTGCTAGAAAGAAAAGGGCCGCTGATATTATGTCAGGTAAGTTCAATCGCTTATGGATGATAATCCTGATTCTATTTCCCTTATTGTCCTCAACACTCTATTATTTCGGGTTTATTCTACCAAGTATTATGTTAATGTTCGCTATTTTTGCTAATCCTTTGGTGCTGCGTTGGACTGTTCTGTTTCCTTTTCTAGCGTTTTTTGGTTCTTAATTTTCCATCTGGATATGCACAGCAACTAAATAATCAAGCAGTGTAGCGCACCACTTTACCATCGTATAAATTGCCAAATTAAACATCATAAGATTTGTCACTTTTACGATGGTTTTACCACACTGTAGCGTACCACTTTGCCATCGTAAGGCTTGCCAAATTATTTATCATAAGATTTGACACTTTTACGATGGTTTTGCCACACTCTCGTCATAACTAAAACCTCTTTCCCAACTTAAAACCTGAACTCTGATCAAACTGCATTATAAAAATTACCGCACTCCCATCCTAAGATTTTAAGTCAGATAGAACCGCTAAACAAATATGATGAGCGTGGCTAATTTCTTGTTTAACAAATATTGTTGAATTTATGATAAAAATGGTTGCAGAATAGTTCTGCAATCATTTTTATGAGAATATATATTCGATGAAACTGGTCAAAAAGGGAGCACATCTTCAAATGGGTCGTCTAGCACGTTGGGTGTCTGTGTGTGACATAATTGATTCAGCTTTTGCAGTAATTCTTCTTCATGGATTTTCCAGGTTTCATCGTCCAGTGTCAGAAAAAATTGTATGATGAGTCTACTATTTTCAAATATCACATTGCTGAGAGTACTGTTCTTACGATTGGACTGCAGCAAACAACAACATTATAACCTATTGAAATTTAAATATTTTGTTGACCAGGCTTATCTAGTTAAGATTATTTAGATTCTGAAGGCTGAGTTTCTAATACCAGAGAAACCTGAAAATTTTGATGGTTGTTATTTTTTAGATCTGGACGCATCACCTCCAAAACCAAAGGGGTGTCTGGTTCCATTTTTGATAACCACTGTATAAAGCGGTTGTAATCACCCACAATGGCACCATTTACTCGAAGAATAATATCTCCAACTTGAAGACCCGCTTTAGTGGCTGGAGAGTTCTCAAATAATTCTTCAATGAGGATCCCACCTACTTTAACCAGGCCAAGTGTTCGGGCTATAGGCAGAGATAAAGGACCACCACTTTTAACGCCCATCCAACCACGTATCACTTTTCCATCACGTATAATATGTTCCACCACAAATTTAACTAAAGAGACAGGAATACCAAAGTTGATACCTTCTGCTTCACTCGATAAATAGGCTGAGCTAATACCAATTAATTGGCCTTTAGCATTAATTAATGCCCCACCTGAATTTCCTTTATTAATGGCTGCATCTGTCTGAAATAGCTCTACCAGGTTATTAGGCTTTAATACCATTTGTTCTGTGGCGCTTACAATACCAATGGTAGCACTTTGCCCTACGCCTATAGGATAGCCAATTGCTAATACCAGATCCCCTACCCGTGCAGGAGGCGCTTCGGTTAAGGCTAGATAGTTAAGATTTTTTTTATCAACCTTGAGAACCGCCAGATCAGTACGAACATCAACTCCCACTAACTGAGCAGTCATTGGGATCCCATCAGATAAAGCCACTCTGATATCCGTTGCATTTTGTACTACATGGTAATTGGTCACAATATGACCTTCATTATCAATAAAAACACCAGAACCCAGTCCTCGAGCCTCTAAAGTTCTGGTACCAACAATCACTACTGCTGGTGCAGCTTTTTCAACCGCATCGGCATAAGTTGTCTTGTATTCAAACTGAGGAGTTTGAGGGATCAGTCGATGAAATAAAGTCTCTCCACCCAACTCAGGAAAGAAAATCAAAAGCAGCAGGGCACCAAAGATCCCAACCACTAAAGATTTAAGTAATAAATTTAACCATTCTTTCATTTTGTTACCTTATTCCATTTTTAGCGTATGCTAAGCGCCAACAATCGATTATTACGCCAAACTCTAAGCTGTATCGGTTCTTTTGATGTAGGTTGATTATTTGAAAGTAAGAGTTCCTTAAAATCTGCAATGGTACGGCAACGATAGCGCCCTACACCCACAATAACGTCATCTTTTTCTAATCCCCAATAATCACCACGACTACCTTTATTAACCCTGGTGACTAATATACCGTCATTTTCTCCAGAGCTTTCCAGATGTTGTTTTAACATCACACCCTTGAGTAATGGGTGATATTGTTCAGCTTGTTGGCTCTCATCGGCCAATAGTTTTAATTCTACACTGAGTGACTTTTCTTCTCCATTACGAAGCAATAATAAACTAAACTTCTTACCTACAGGAAACAAACCCACTAAATTGTTTAATTGAGCCAGAGATCCTAACGGCCTATTTTCAACTTTTAGTAAAATATCATAGATCTCAACCCCTGCTAAATCAGCTGGTGAGCCTGACACCACTTCTGTAACCACAACACCTTGATGCTGTTTTACGTCGAAAGCTGTAGCAAGTTGTGGGGTTAAGGTATCGCCTTTTATACCTAAAAGACTTCTTCTTACATGACCAAATTTAATTAATTGTTGCATGAGACCATGGGCTAAATTAATGGGAATAGCAAAACCTATACCCACATTACCACCAGCAGGCCCAATTATAGCTGTGTTAATACCCACCAGCTCTCCATTTAAATTAACCAAAGCGCCGCCAGAATTACCAGGGTTGATAGCGGCATCGGTTTGAATGAAGTCTTCAAAGTCTTCAATTCCCAGTCCCTGTCGTCCAACTGCACTAACAATACCCGAAGTCACGCTCTGTCCTAAATTAAAGGGATTACCAATGGCAACCACAAAATCCCCTACTCGGATCTTGTCTGAATCAAATAGTTTAAGAGCAACTAATTTATCAGCAGGCACCTGGATCACTGCAACATCAGAAGCCTTATCGCTCCCCACAAGCTTTGCATTTAACTCACGACCATCATTTAAATGCACCATAATTTCATTGGCTTCGGCAATAACATGATGATTGGTTAGAATGTACCCCTTAGCGGCATCAACAATCACACCTGAACCCAGACTTTGAGATTTTTGAGACGGTAAACGATAAATCCGCCCCCAAAAAGGATCTCGAACCAGAGGCCCCTGTCTCACTCTGGTACTTGAAATATTAACAACAGCAGGCGTCACCTGTTCAATCATCGGAGCCAAACTTGGCAAAGCCTGGTCATTAACACTTAATGGCAAAACAGCAAAAGTTGTTGAAGTATAAAACACGCTAAAAACAAATATTAATTTACGGAGCATTTTTTGGCCTCATATCTTATTAAAACCTGGAAACTCGAAACTCGATACTCGATACTCGAAACTCGATACTCGATACTCGATACTCGATACTCGATATCATTCCAGAACTTAAATTAACCTGAACTCATGATAAATTATATCAAATGAATATTTCCAGAGAAACGAACTCAGTATGGAATATTGGTTTTATTATCTTTATTTATAACTTACTTCTATTATAACGCACTATAGAATTTTGACCTGGCCCACAGTTTAAAAAAAAGATTAAATATATATGGTCTAACTCATATTGATTCGATATATTGAGTGCCGTGAGCTGTTTTATTTTTTAAAATTGGATAAATAACATACTACGAGGGATTTATGAATAAGCTTTCTTTGCTTTACTTTTCTTAATAAATGTCAATGCAAATGCTGGAGATTTACATGTACTGGATGTACATTATCTGCAATGCGATAGCTGCCAATCTGATAGCAGTTTTCTTACCAAGGCCAGGGATAATGGCCCCAACTATGGTGCTGGAACCTACTACGTTTTTAATGAATTATCAGAGATCATCAAAACCTATCAAGTGAATAAAATGATAATAGAAGATGATGATGGAAGTGTTTTATTGATACGTTACCAGGCCATAGAACAAGCCACCAGTAACCTGACCATAGACGGATTTCAAAAATACTTACTTATCAAGAGTGGTAGTGTTGTTATTGATGCCTATGAATTTGAACTCCCAGAAACATTCAGCTACTATAATAATTACCCAGACCCTAAACTTTTTCTACAAAAGAAAGTTCTAAAAATTCTCAGTTCATCAGAACATATGGGTGGGCTTCATATAACTGCTGCCCTAAAGAAAAAACTAATAGGACATACCACAGATAATCATCAAGTTGTGCTACAAAAAAATGGAGACAATATAGACCTGTTGGTTGCGTTTGATGCTGATGGAAATGTAGTTGAATTTAACTCAGTTCTGGTAACCCCTGTTACGGATACTGCAGGAAGAGTTGAATTTGTCAGACTTATTGGTAGTGATGTAACTATCTGTTTTGGATGTAATCTAAATGGTGAGGTTGAAATCACAGAAGGATGATTTATTCCTGAATAACATCACTTAAAAAAGAATCAACACCATGAAAAAGCAGCTTACAATAATAATGATTTTGGTAGTGGGTATCATTTTGATAACCCTCTACCTTTCCAATGATTGGTTTAATCTAAACCAAAAGTCCGATGTTTCTAATGAAGCAATCAACACCAATACAAAAACCGAATTTGTTTCAGCCATAAATACCGCTCAAACAAAAGTGACTCTCATCCCAGAAACTCAAGCCAACCATAGCATTGAAGATATCGCTGGTTTATGGCGATTGCACGACAACCCCAGCCCAGCATCATCTGACTATCATTCTGGCATGTTTGCAAAAGAATTTATTGAACTCTATTTACATCAGGCTGAGGCGGGGGACACTGAGGTGCAATACTATATACATAGGATGTTATCTGATTGTCGTACGTTTAAAAACTTTATTTATGATAAAGCTCAGTCCACACAATATACTATCTCAGAAACCATTACAGAGTTGAATATATCCTACGACTACAGCATGTATTACCATGAAAGATGTTCCTCTATTTTAGAAGAAAAAAAACTACTATCCAAAGAATATACGGATCAATGGTTAAAGAAATCTGCCGAAGGCGGAAATGTTAAAGCGATCATTGGGAGTTATGGTAGCCCGATAAAAATTGCTGAAGCCAGATACGACGATTTTGATACATTTACTGTTGATGGTAGAAATTTATCCATAATGTTAAATGGAAAAGTAGATCCATTATTTGAGCACATGATCCAAGATCTTGAAAAGACTCTTTTAATAAACTCAGCAGAGTCATCTCTCGTACTCTTCGATAATTCTGAATCTTTACTTTATGAAAATCCCAACTATCGCACTCAGATGGCTATTTTACTCGTATCAAGTTGTGCAGGCACAAATTTTTGTAGTGTTGGAACTTATTGTTCTATTCTTGGTGATAACTGTAAACCAACTACTACTTACCAGCAGACAGCCCAACAACTCGCCCCAAATCTCAGCCCAGAAGAAATCAATAATCGAGCCTATAAATTAACAGAACAGATTATCAATGGTGAGCAAGGACTTTTATTTGAAAAACTACTGGAAAGCTTTGCAAGCCGTAAAAAGAAAGGGGATTAAATCATCTTTAACTGTTCTGAAATTACTCCTTCAGAACAAAAACACCCAATGCATCATTTAAGTAGAAAGAAGCTACCAAAAATTCTTTTTTTCCTCGCATCTCGCATCTCGTTACTGCTCTCCCCCTCTTCTTCCCCCTGTCACTCTTTCTATACCGCCTAAATCCTGCCAACTTTGCACATCAATAAAACCATTTTGACTTAAAATTTCCCTAACCCTTTGTGACTGATTATAACCATGCTCCATCAATAACCAGCCTTCATCATCTAAAGCATTAGCTGCAAAATGTGAAATGGTTTTAAGATCTGCAAAACCTTCATCTTCTGCAGCTAAGGCGGCCATAGGTTCAAAGCGTAAATCTCCCTGTTTTAAATGAGGATCGTGTTTTTCTACATAAGGTGGATTGGATAGAATGAGATTGAATTTTTTACCTTTAAGCGGCTCGCCCCAACTACCTTGATAAAACTCTATATTTTTTAATTCTAAATTTTTTGCGTTATATTGAGCTACTTCTAAAGCTGCAAGAGATAAATCGGTTGCTACAATCTGACAATGGCTACATTCATGCGCCATAGCCAGTGCAATAGCACCAGAACCTGTACCTAAATCGGCAATTGTTTTTGTGGGTGTTTTTGAATCAGGATGCTGAATTTTTTCGAGTGCTATTTCAACCAATAATTCGGTTTCAGCTCTGGGAATAAGGGTATCAGTTGTTACTCGTAGATTTAAAGACCAAAATTCCCTTTCACCCAAAATATAAGCAATGGGCTCTCCTTTAAATCGTCTTTCCACTATAGTTCTGAAATTTTTTACCTGTTGTTCTGAGAGCGTTTTTTCGGGCCAGGTCAGTAGGTAAGTTCTTGACTGCTGCAAACAAAACCCCAATAAAATCTGACTATCAATAACAGCCGTTTCAGTAAGATCTTTTAAGGTTTTGTTAGACCATAACAATGCCGCTTCTATGGATAAATCGGTCATATACTTTAATTAGTTTTTAATAAGTCAGGCTTGTTCATCAGACATCGAAGCCAGTTGATCCGCTTGATACTCACTCATCAGTGGTTCGATAACCAGATCTAAATCACCTTCCATGATTTCATCCAACTTATATAAAGTCAGGTTTATTCGATGATCAGTCATTCTTCCCTGCGGGAAATTATAGGTTCTTATTCTATCAGAACGATCTCCTGTTCCCACAAGATTTCTTCTAGTCGCCTCCTGTTCTTTTTGTTGGGCATCCTGTTGTTGGGTCATCATTCTGGCTTGCAGAACATTCATCGCCCTTGCACGGTTTTTATGTTGTGACCTTTCATCCTGGCATTCAACCACAATGCCAGTGGGTATATGCGTGATACGAATAGCAGAATCGGTTTTATTAACGTGCTGGCCACCCGCTCCAGATGCTCTAAAGGTATCAACTTTAATATCGGCAGGATTTATATCTGGCGCATCAATAGCATCAACTTCCGGCATAATAACAACGGTACAAGCTGACGTATGAACACGTCCCTGACTTTCGGTTTCGGGTACGCGCTGTACTCGGTGTGCACCAGATTCAAACTTCAGACGAGAATAAACTCTATCTCCTGCAACGCGACAAATAATCTCTTTATAGCCGCCTTTATCTCCTTCATTCTGGCTTATGAGTTCTAATGCCCAACGCTTTTTCTCGGCATACTTGCTATACATTCTAAACAGGTTTCCTGAAAAAATAGCTGCTTCATCACCACCGGTTCCTGCTCGAATTTCAAGAAATATATTTTTATCATCATTAGGATCAGAAGGTAACAGAAGTTTTTGCAACTCCATTTCTAATATTTCTAAACGCTTTTTTAATTCCTTATACTCTTCCTGTGCCATGTCACGAATATCAGCATCTTCATCTTTCATCATTTCTTCAGATGAGGATAAATCTTGCAGGGTATTTCGATAGCTGGTAAATTCCGTGACAATCATTTCAAGTTGAGAGTATTCTTTTGATAGTTCACGAAATCTATTTTGATCAGAGATAACCTCAGCATCACCTAACAGAGCTGATAATTCTTCATGTCTTTCAGATAAGAGTTCCAGTTTTTGATATATCGATGCTTTCATAGGTTTATTGTGTTTTTTTAACCGTTTTTGAGACTGAGCTCTGTGTTGAATCTAATTCAAATATTTTACGAATTTGAGCTGGACCTTCATTATCACCCGACAAAGCGGAGTTTTGTAAATAGCGAGTAGGATGATGCAAAAATTTATTGGTTAATCTATGTGCAAAATCTTTAAGTATTTTCTTGGAATTATCATCATCACCCATTAATTTAATGGCACGTTCTAATTCTTTATTTCTAACAAATTCCATCTGATTTCTAAATTCACGGATGATACTAACACCAGATAATGAACCTAACCAATTTTTAAATTGCACTGACGATTCAGAAATAATTTCCAGCGCTTCAATTTTTGCAGTCTCCCTGGCTTTAAGATTTTCCTTGATGACTCCATGTAAATCATCCACTGTATATAAATAAATATCTGATAGCGATGAGACTTCTTCTTCTATATCTCTGGGAACCGCTAAATCAACCATAAATACGGGTCTTCTTTTACGTAGCTTCAAAGCCCTTTCAACCATACCTTTACCAATTATTGGCAAAGGACTACCCGTCGAAGAAATGACTATATCTGCCTGAGGTATGGCATCGGGTATTTCATCAAGAGATATAACTTTAGCACCAAACTCTTTTCCTAATTTTTCAGCCCTGGCCAAAGTACGGTTTGCTACCACCATATTGGTCACACCTTGATTATGAAGGTGCCTTGCAGCCAGTTCAATGGTTTCACCAGCCCCTATAAATAGTGCTTTAACTGGCTTTAAATCAGAGAATAACTGTCTTGCCAGACTAACTGCTGCAAACGCCACCGAAACAGCACTGGCACCAATCTCTGTTTCTGTTCTCACTCTTTTGGCAACAGCAAAGGTTTGTTGAAACAATTGTTCTAAACGAGTCTGTAAAGTACCTGCTTGCCTGGCATGATTATAAGATTGCTTCAATTGTCCCAGAATTTGTGGTTCTCCTAAAACGAGAGAATCTAATCCACAGGCAACCCCCATAATGTGAGAAATAGCCTCTACATCATGGTGCATATATAAATATGGGGCGAGGGATCCAGCTTCTAAACCATGAAAATCTTCCATCCATGCGACAACTGAAGAAGTTTGTTCATTTTCTGCCACCATGTAAACTTCAGTTCGATTACAGGTTGAAATTAAACTAACTTCTTCAAGTTCTGCATAGGTGCGTAGAGACTGTAAAGCCTGAGTCAACTGCTCAGGTTGAAAAGCCACTTTGCCTCGGATTTCTACCGGTGCTGTATTATGATTTATGCCAATTGCGCGAATATACATACAAGAAATTTTAGAATATTAAGTACTCTATCTTTATAATAAAACGATTATACCAAGAAACCAGCATGATAACTCTAATTCAATGAGTAACTTTCTTGGTTGATCCTCATCAGGTATAGTGCATTAAAAGCTAATATACCCCTAATCATTCATTATACTTGATTACAGAGTGCTTGAGCTTTCTCAATTCGAGGCGTATTGAAGATTAATG
>JBFFIY010000131.1:0-14157 GCA_041556195.1 Enterobacterales bacterium | reverse complement strand
TCATCGTTCAAAAATGGTTACCTACATGGATGTAGGGTATGCTGGAAATGCAGGAGCAATTTCCAGTCAAATAATCGAGACAGTTAATAGCTCCAATTTTTTGCCTCGAACTGGCTCATTTTAGCAGCAACCTGAACAGCTACGGGTACATTTAACAACTCGCTGAATAGTTACGAATAAAGAACAGTGTAGCCAATGAACTATTTGTGCGATTCCTGAAAACTGCACAGATAATCATCTGTTTCAGCTTGTTAGAATGAGTAGGTAAATGACACGGAAGTACTGCGGCCATTAATTGGACGTATTCTAACAAAATCGCCCACAGAAGGTGCACCTTCTTCGCCTTCGGTGAAACCTTCCGCATCAAATAGGTTACTTGAATTAATCGATAACTTCATGGAGTCGGTTAAATAATAATCGAAAAAAGCGCTAACCGTTGTATATCCGTCAAATTTTGCCTCATTAACGTTTTGGATAAACACTTCATCAGTGCCGACAATCGCTGCACCTATTGTCCAATAGTCAGTTGAATATCTGGGCGTGATGTTATAAATATAATCAGCTTGACGTCGCGGAGTGTTACCAATAGTGGATTCGTCCGATGATGCAACTATATCGGCATCAGTAAAAGTGACACTACCATTAACGGTGAAACCACTTCCAAAGTTATGCCTCGCTTCAATTTCGACCCCTTTTGACTCAAAATTATTTTGAGTGGTTCTTTGGGTCGTTACGCCAAACTGAGGTGCCTCTTCTGTTTCAGCGTTAAATAACGTCACGAAAACAGAAGATTGACGACCTACTTGATATTTAAAGCCTATTTCTTGTTGTTCAACTTCATTTACCGCAAACTTGTCCCCGCGAATATTGCCGTCATCTAAGATATTTCCCGTACTTCGATCCGGAGCATTAAGCGATCCGCCTTTAGATACATTAAGAAAAATTGCCATCGTCTCATTCAACAAATAATTAACACCGGCAGTGTATGAGGTATAACTAACATCGTAATCAGCAATACGAGGCTCGCCAAAAGTATTTACCGCCTGTTCATTTTGGCCAATCGTTCCGTCGCCATTAACATCAAGTGGTACTTGAATCGACGATTCAACAAAGGTTCCTGTGACAGAATAATCGTCCTGACGTATGGCCGCTACCCACTTTAAATTATTACCGATTTCGCCGGTAATACTAAGGGACGGTGCTATGTTTTCAATGTCGAATATATATTCACGTTGACAACAATTTCCAAAAGCAGGATTACTAAATAACGTACCACCCACAGAATCACCTTGATCGAATGGTGTACGATTATCATCTAGCAAACGATAAAATTGATTGAATGACCACTGCATTTCTTCATTTTGATCCGCATAAAATAAGCCAGCAGTAACTTGCACTGAACCAAGATTAGCACTTAATTTGAAGTCATTCAAAGTGTTGCCGAAATCATCCAGTTGGGTATCAAAAACCACCAACTCCACCGCTGGACCATCAGGAGTATCAAAGACACTTGCAGGAAACGGCGATGCAAAATTACCATCAATGGATGCGTACCTGAACTTGTTAGATACGGTAAAAACCTCGGATAAATCAAACTCCAACTCAACGCCAAACGAGGTTATATTAGATTCACTATGAGTCAAGCTGGTTTTTTTCATTATGGACCGATGACAGCAATCGCCTTTGCAGGAATTTTTCTAGGCTTTTTAGCAGACAGGCTGGGACGTAAAAAAGCAATTATTTTAGGTTTGGGTATTTTTTCAGTTGCCTCTTTCTTGTTCGCCATAGGTCACTAACGAGTGGAAATGAAACCAGATAGATCAAAGTTCAACTAAAAAAAGAACATTAAAACTAATACCAAAACCCTACATTTTGACTCACTTTGGATATAAATATCATTTGATTTGGGTTAGATATTATTTGATTTTTTTAGCATCAATGGTAAATTCTAATGCTTTAAGTCCTTTTTTTATTTCCGGATCCTTCATAAAATATTTCCATAACAAACCTGAACGATAATTTTCCAACATGACTATAATTGGGCCTTGATCAATAGCCAGATAGGTTTTAACGACTTGATTTTGTGGTAGTTCGCTTACGCTTAAATTAATTCCATCATAGAAACCCATTGGACCAAATGCTTCTTTACCATGATTGTAGTAAATGTTCTTCAGCACTTTCATAGACTCAAGTGGTGTATATGGCATGGATGATAAAGCTGCTGTAGGGGTTATTGTTCCAACATCCCGTTCACCAGGAGCGTGTGCACTATATCCTTTGGGCACCATATCGCCCGCAGTCAGTCCCCAAAAGCTTTCTCCATATCCCTTCCACCCATGAGGATTGTCAATGCAATAAGCGCGATTAATTAATGTCTGGTTGCGGTTTTGTTGCCAATAATCGGCATAACGGTCTTTAAGCCCTCTTGGATCCAAACCCAAAAAAGAATAATGGGCAAAGAACAGCGGTCCTCCCATTTCTTTTTTATTACCGAGGGGCAAGGTGAAACCATAATAACTTTTTTGATTGAAAAAATAATCACTATCTTTATTAACCCACCCCTGATGATAAACTTTCGCTGAAATAGGATAAGTGGGTGATGAAGCGGCCAGGACATAAGTAATTAATGCCTCGTTATAACCTTCAAGAGTTTGATTTATTTTCCAGTTGTATTTTTTTGACCAATGCCAGGTAAGACTATTTTTGCCCTGAGTATACCAACTCCACTCCATCGCTTCCCAGAGTGCAGTTATCTCGTTTCTCAGACGATTTTCCTGTTCGGTATTTTGATTGAAATACTGGCGAGCTGCAAGTAGGCCTTGTGCCATCAAGGCTGATTCTACAATATCACCACCATCATCGTAGGAACTAAAATGAAATGTCTTTAATGTGGTTGCATTATACCAATGCGCCCACATTCCATGAAACCTCTCAAGCTGATTTAGAGAGTTGGTAATTTTCAACAGTCGTTTAGTAGCAGCTTCACGACTAACCCAACCGCGTTCAGCACCTACAATAATGGCCATAATGCCAAAACCCGTACCGCCCGAGGTTATTACATCACCATCATTATTTAAGATTCTTTCTCTTGCCCATCCTGTTTTTTCTTCAGCAAAACTCCAAAAGTATCGAAAGGTATATTGCTGTACCATCTCGAGTAATTCTTCGTCCGAAAAATCACGAGTCTTCAAAGAAACTGTGTCTAGTTCAATTTCCTTGTCGTTATTCAGTTCATACAGTTTATAAGTAAGTTTTAAATTGCTGCCAAATTCTCCAACAAAATCCATAAAACTTGTCTTTGAAGTGCTGCCTCTAGTTTTCCATTTTCCTCCATTAACAGAGATCTTTATCCGATAGTTTGTTTCAGGCTTATAGGCTGCGTTCCAGTTGAGTTCTACATGTTGGTCATACCCAAATCCATTAAGTATTTTGGTTTGTTGTGCAATAGCTAAATGGCTTATCAGCAACAAACCCCATGCCAAAATATAGAGAGTTAGTTTTTTAAGTGACATTTGTTATTTCATCTTCTTGTCTTTTGAGGAGTTGCTTCTATTTTAAATAGCCACCCTAAGAGATTCAAAGGGCGGGGTCTATACCCGTGAAACTTAAAAATTGTAGCCTGTAGATAATTTTATTGTACGCGGCATGCCAATAATATTTCCATCAGCTTTTCCAAAATTTGAATTTCCATCAGGTCCAATAAATCGATCTCCACCAGGAGCAAAGTTTTTGTAATTAAATACATTAAGGACATCTAAGCGTACGTAAACACCCCCATAGTTATCATTAATATTAAAGTTTTTGGCAAGAGAAATATCCACCTGCCTAAACGCGAAGACGTCATTAAATATAAAATTCTTTTTGTCTGGATTTCCCTGTATTGGCCTACAGACGTTGGGTCCAAATGAATCGCATTGTTGACCGTAAAATGGCTCTCCAGATCTTAAATTCACTTTACTTGAAAAGTCGATACCGAAAGGTAAATCATAGGTAAACGTAGACACTAGCACATGCTCACTGACACCGCCTGCTGCAAAACTACCGAAAGCGCCAGGCATAGGATCAAGCGCATCAAAAGGGCCACCGAAACGTACGTTTTCTTTAGCATCAGAATAGGTATAGATGATGTTGGTACTCCACCTGGAATTTCTCTGGGGTTTTTCAAGCTTAAGATAAACAGAATCTGTGGTTGTTTCTCCTCCATTGGTACCCAGAATCAGAGTTGAGAACTCTGAGCTTATGGATTCTCCAAATGGTGCATCAGAAAAACTAAATCCTTCTGGATAAAATAGTCCTCCTTCACGACGATTACCAAGCAGGAAGACAAAACCATCTTTGCTTTCCACACGGTTATAACCCAGATCCGTTGACCATGTTCCCCAGTCACTACGAATCCCCAGACTGAATTGATCTGAGTAAGGTGTATCGATATTATTATTCATCGCAAAGACTTCACGGCTACCCTGAAACGGTAAATTAGCTGTGGCGCCAGGTTGTAGAAATGCTGGGTCAAAAGCGATACACGGGGCATTACAATCAAATGAATGAGGCCCTGAAAAATTCACATTAAATCTGGAAAAACTTTGTCGAGTTGCTTCAAGCTGGAGATTGTCAAATTGCACTCTATCGTAGGTTCGGCCATATCCGCCGTATAAGGAATGGGCTTGGTCATTGGTGAGCACATAATTGAAACCTACTCGTGGTTGCCAGGCTCCTTTGAAGTTATTTCTGTTTTTTCCATTACTGATGTAATCTTCAACATTGTAACCTGAATTTGGATTATTAATATTCGCATTATTTCTAAGTGCGGAGGTTACATCATCAGGGGTTACATAATCTGTGTAGAGTGGTGTATCTTCATAATCCCAACGCACACCAAGATCTAATGTTAACCGGTCAGTAACCACCCATTCATCTTGAAAATAGAGGCCAATCCGTACATTCTCTGATGTTACTGGTGGTGTATTTGCGTTAATAGGTTGAGTAAACTCCATTCTGAAAGGTATTGGATCAAGAATAGTTGTCGTATCTGTATCAAAATCGAAATTAGTCACATTAAAACTATAAAACACTTGGGGATTAAGAGGATTTATCTCAACGCCTTTTAGATCAAGCTGTTTATATTTAAATCCCATTTTAAGTTTATGTTCTCCCGCCCAATCAATACCTTCCCAGGTAAAATCATTCTGTACACCAAATCCTTTTTGCCCTTTGTTCTGAAAGTCCGGGGCACCACCTAGATTTATAATTGATGATTGATCGTTAGTTGTTCTGGCAAAAGAATATATTTCACCAGGTGTATTGGCTATAGGAGTCGGGTTACGGCTTGCATTTTCATGAGTAAATGATAGTTGATTGAATAAATTGTCGTTTCGATACTCATGTGTGAGCTTTAAGCGCGTTTCATCTGTTTTCCCATTAACGCCATGTTCACGTGCATTAATACCTCCAATACCAGCCCGCTCAGTTTCGCTTCTTTCTTTCCAACTAAATTCTATAAAATGGTTTTCATTGATATTCATGTCCAGCTTGCCAAAAAACAAATCCTGTTCAAAAGCTGAAGTAAACGCTCCAGAGTTTCCAGAGATAGCGGCTTGTACATTCTGTGGCAAATTGTCTCTCAGGCTTTCCGGGCCGCCTGGAGATAATTCCCTTAGATCATTATTTTCTTTACGTTCATAGGACATAAAATAATGTAGTTTATCTTTAATAATTGGACCTGATGACCATAGACCAAATTGTTGTTGTTCAGTATCTGCCTTAGTTGCACCAGGATTTTTTTCATTAGGTGTCCTATCCCGGAGTCCTGAATCTGTATAATCGTAGAATAGACCACCTTCAAAATCATTACCTCCTCGTTTCGTCACGGCAACTATACTTGCGCTTCCTATCTGGTCGAACTCAGCTTTGAAATTTGAAGATATTATTTTATATTCGGCAATAGCAGACTGCGGAAATGGATTTCCCCGACTTGAATCTTGTCCTGTTATTCCTCCCTTTAAAACAAAATCTTTTTGGCTCACACCATCAATAAACACATTAATAGCGCTTGCAGATTGAGCACCACCTCGAACACTGACATTACCATCTTTATCCGTTAACGAAGTAACCCCTGGAGCAAGATCGGCAAAAGCCAAAAAGTTACGATTCCCTTGAGGTAATCTAGCCATTAATTCTGGCGTCAAGGAAGTGCCAATTTCAGCACCTGAAGTTTGCTTGATTCGATGTCCGATAATAACCAGCGTATTTTCATCGTCAACTTCAGCTGTAGATTTCTGCACATCAATATCCAGAACCGCAACCTGTCCTAATCGAACAGCAACTACCTCGCTCGATTGTTCTTTATCATCAACCCTCATAACTAATCTGTAATTTCCTGGTACCAGGCCGGATAATGAGTATGTACCATTTTCTCTTACCTTTACCGTTGTTGAATATCCATTATCTACATTAATAATTTGTAGTTTGACACTTTGTGCCAATTGCTCGCCCAGATTAACGGTTCCTTCGATAATAGATGAACCAACATCAGCTAAAACTGATTTGCTAGTCATTCCCCCACCCAGAGCGACTAACAAAGCCATGGTTAACAATTTCTTATTCATTTTGTAGAGTTTCACAATACTTATCCCCTAGTCGTTATTCGTATTCTTTGCTTTTAGCTAATATTTAGATTTGTGCTATCCCTTAGATCTTGATTAAGGGATAGCATTGGAAAGTGATGTCCCTCCCCATTCTTTACGGCACTACAAACCTTATATCATCGATTTGATAAACGTCTGTGCCACCGTTTTCAACGCCACCATTAAAAAATATTGCTAACTTATTGTGGCTTTCAGTCGCCTGATCGCTAAAATCAATGCGATATTCCACCCAGGTTCCAATGGTATCAATAGAGGACCATATTTCTTTTGCTGCCGATGTCCCGCCTTCCAGTTTGGTTAATAAAGGCCCCGCAACAGGCGCTTTAATTTTTATAATGAGCTGGTTATGGGTTGTAAGATCAATCGGTCGACCAAAATCAAAAACTGTAGCAGACCAGGCATCGGGGGGATCGGTCAACTCACCTACCTTTGCACTAGGATTAACGGCTGATCTATCGGGGTTATCCACGGCCACAACATTTGAGGGCTGTGGTTGGTTTTGCTGGCAATCAAAATCATTAATAATGTTAGCGTCGGCTAAACAATCAAAGCGGATATCATCAATTTGATAAACATCTGTCCCTGCATTTTCAACTCCACCGTTGAAAAAGAGCGCTATTTTGTTATGACTCGCTGCTGACTGGTCACTAAAATCGAAGGTATAATCTACCCATTCACCTACAGAGTCTATCGATGTCCAAATTTCCTTTGCACCCGAAGTTCCACCTTCCAATTTTCCGAGCAAAGGCACTGCTACCATTGATCTAATCTTCATTTTCAGTTGATTATGTGTTGAAAGATCTATTGGCTCTCCAAAGTCAATTACAGAGGCTGCCCATGCATCAGGCAAATCGGTAAACTCACCTACCTTCGCGCTAAGATTAACACCAGACATATCGGGATTATCTACAGTAGCGACTTCATCTGGTAAAGTTTGATTCTGGTTACATTCGAAATCACTGATGATAAAAAGGTCGGGCTCGGAACAAACCGTGGAAACAAAGCGAATATTGTCAATATGGTAAGTGAAAGCCGCAGTTCCATTGCCTTTATTGAAAAATAATAATAACTGGGTATTGTCACCACCTGCTTCACTAAAGTTAAACACATACTCAGTCCAGAGATCGTTAGCAATGAGAGCGATCTCAAGTTCGACTGGAGTGACGCCACCTTGCAATCTTGCATTAAGAGTTGAGTTAACCGCTAGAGATGAGGTTAGTACTTGAACTTTCAGTCCGCCTGTTTGTGTCAGATCAATAACTGAACCAATACCATTATTGAAGTCGATAACAATACTATCGTCTACACTACCGTCTACGCTCGATGGATTAACATATTCACCCGCTGACAGCGATGGGTTAATTCCGCCGGTAACTGTATTGGCTATAGGTAAAATTTCTGTGGAGTCAAACGATGAAATAAGCGGGTTATTCTGTTGACATTCAAAGTCGCTAATAATCGTTGCATCGGGATCAGGACTTCCACAACCAACGATTACATTGATTTCCAGCTCGACTCCAACCTTTCCGTCATTGACCAGGATAACCACATCAAAACTACCATTATCTGGTGCCTGCTTAAAATCTAGCTGGACAGAGGCTGAATCAATTGCACTAAGATCAAACAACGCCTGGTCATCACCTCGTGAAATACTGAACGTTAACGGATCTCCATCAGCATCGGAGGCAGACACAACACCAACGCTAGTCACGCCAAGATCTAATGTAAATTCGGTCATGCTCGTAAAGGTGGGAATTGCGTTTTTATTTGCTACTGCAGAACTGTTTGGAATGCCACTATCGCCACCACAACCAGTAAAAATTAAAGACAACCCAAGAATAATTACTAATCTAAGCCTTATAATTGATGTCTTTTTGCTGAACGTCATTTTTTTGTTTATCAAATTTTTGAGTATCATAATTCCCCCATTTACTTTGAAAAATGGAAAATCAACATTTCATTCGAGAAACTCTCAAAACGTAATCTTCCATCCATATTTAACCAACACTACTAAAGATGAAATTCTTAAATGATTGCAATGTAACTATGGCATTTACCCAAAGATTTTTTACCAACAACCGCAGTGTAAGCGCTAACACACACCCGATGTAAGCGCTTACATGAGAATATATGATAGCGCTTACACTGGCAACTCTTTTTCTCTAAAACTTTATTTGAATAAGCTTATTTAGGCTACTCTTTGCAACATTGCAACCAGACTAAGCTCTCAACACATCAATAAAGATTAGCTTTATCATGAGGTTATTCGATATTCAAACATTGAGCTTAATTGAAAGTAATTTCAAAAAGGGTGAGGTAACTATGCTTTAATAATATAATTTGGCCTGGTATTTATATTTAAAACGGCTCTCTTTAGACTGTAAATTACAAAATTTATAGTCTATTTTATGGCCTATTTATAGTCGCCCAATCTTGCAATGAGTGCTTATTTTTAATGGCTTGACTTATAAACTTAACCGAGTAGAGACGATTTAGCGACATTTTTTAATACTGACTATTTCATTGATAGTGGAGGCTTCTTGCTTGAATCACGGATAACCAGAGTCGGCGTGAATTTTACAACTTCTACTGTATAATCGCTGTCTTTTTTCTCTATTTTAGCCACCAACATTTCAATAGCCTTACTACAAAACTCAGCAATGGGAGCCTTGATAGTAGTCAGTGCTGGCCTCAGGTAACGAGACAATGGAATATCATCAAAGCCAGCCAGGGCTATATCTTTAGGTACAGATATATTCTGTTCATCAAAAGCACACAAACAACCTATTGCCATTCCATCATTGGAGGCAAAAACGACTTCGGGCATTAATGGGCGAGCAAGAATTTGCATGCCAGCGTTGTAACCTGACTCTTCAGAGAAGTCACCCTCAACAATATCTATAATACTGTCTGGCAGTTTATTTTTCATTGCATCTACGTAACCCCTGATCCTTTGCTCTGAATCCGAGTTGTTTTTTGCACCAGTTATCAATGTGATACGCTGATAACCTTCAGCAATTAAATGCTCTGTCATTGCGTAAGATCCCGCATAATTATCTATGCTGACTGCAGAATATATAGCTTTCTCCGAAGGGCCATTCAAAACAATTACGGGTATTTTCTCTGGTATATATTTTTGAAAATCATGGGAACTTATCAATGGAGACATGATCACAATACCATCAACTCTACCTTTCATCGCCGAAATAGATGCATTGAGTTCCTCAGTATCATCATGAGAGCAAGAAATAAGTAGATGGAGTCCCAGTTTACGCGTAGCCGAGTCCAGGCCTCGAATAAGCTCAGAAAAAAACTCCCCGTGCATATCAGGCAGGACAATTCCTATGCTATCCGTGCGTCTGCTCATTAAACTTCTTGCGCCAAGATGGGGAGAGTAATTTAGCCTCAGAGCGGCGTCTTTTACCTTAGTGCGAGTATTATCAGAAACCTTAGCATTATTATTAAAAACCCTTGAAACAGTAGCTATGGAGACATTTGCTTCTCTTGCTACATCATAAATTGTTGTCACAATTAATTATCCTTTTTTAGAGACCTTTGCATGAAATGAATAATTTTAGCCATTTTACTCATCAGTTGCTTCGAGCAAAGGTCTCTATTAACAATTTAACTCGTTTTATTTCGTTGGAAACAGGTTAACAAGTTTAAAAAACCATTAGATGAAGATCAACTTAATGGGTGTTATCGAATAGTACAAGCTGTTTTTGATCAAAACTTCTTCTACTATCCATGCACAGATCCATGAAAAACATATCATATAAATCCTTCTTTTTTTAGTGGATTTACAAACTCTGTCCTGTGGAAAATAAAAATACACCATTGCATTGAATAATTTGCTATATTATCATGTAAGCGCTTACATTGGTATATTGAAAGCCACTTAAAAGGTATTAATCGATGCCTCTCGTTCGAAGATTGATGCGGCTAATATTCAGATAACATTAAAAACACTCAACTTAGATATATAAACTAACAAGATGGTGAAAATGCTTGATCCGAAAACTCTTGAAATAAATAACCCGCTTGGATTAAGGATCCGTTTTCTTAACAATGGTTTGATTGAAACAATTGAATCCAATGATCTTAGAATGAGTCTTAAAAAAGCAAGTTTATTCAGCAAGCTTGGTGCCAATCTATATTTAAGAAAAAAAAGCTTTCCCAATGAATACCGTGCCCTCATTGGGCCAGAAAATAATAATCAATTTACGATTGAAGAAAATTCGTATCGGGCAACTGGTTGCTGGGACAGCATCAGATTCATCTGTAAATTACAACTCTCCGAAAAAAGCCAGAGCTGGCAATGGAGTGTTGAACTGCATAACCAATCAGAGCAAGACATCGAACTTGATATCCTCTTTGTACAAGATGTAGGGCTTACTCCTTCCCTGGATAACCTGACCAATGAGTATTATGTAAGCCAATATCTTGAAAGGCGTATTTTACAAGATAAACAATATGGTGCTGTCATATGTTGTAGACAAAATATGGCAGGTCCGACAGGCAATCCCTGGTTAATGGTGGCCGCTAAAAATTCAGCTCTAACGGCAAGTGTTGATGGAATGCAATTCTACGGTAGCTCCTTCAGAGAAACCGGGATCCCGGAAGCACTGCTCAGCGAAAAGTTAGGGGGAGAGTGCTCTGGCGAATTGTCAATTATTGTACTCCAGGAAATACCTTTTATATTATCAGCGAATGATACGCACCATAGTACTTTTATAACGAGTTGCCTGGCCGATCATCCACAAGCTATAACTGACAACGATCTTAAAAAACTTCCTGAACTTCTGTTGGAATTTAAAGATGAAGATTTCACTTCTGTTTCAAAAAAACTTCTTAGTCCTCAGAAAAATATTTTTTCCACCTCAACGTTTTTTCCGATTGAAGATCTTTTACCACAAGAACTTGATTTCTTTTTTGGCGTGGATAAACGTCATATTGAAAAAGACAATGGAAAACTACTTTCTTTTTTTAGTAAAAACAACAACCACGTAGTTCTACGTGCTAAAGAAAATCTGGTGTATCGGCCTCACGCACACATCATGCAGGCTAAAATGGGCTTGGTCCCAGATGAAAGTATAATGTCTACCACTGCATATAGCTACGGTGTTTTTAACTCTCATTTAACCCAGGGCAATACCAACTTCAATCGCCTTCTCTCTATCTGCTCCAGCCAGTTCAATCTGGATACGCATACCGGGCAACGAATTTTTATTGAAATTGAAAACCAACGTTATTTATTGGGTGTTCCTTCCGCATTTGAAATAGGTTTAAACCATTGTCGCTGGATTTATAAACGGGGCGATCATTGTTTTCAAGTTCGTACCTGGACCTCAAAAAAAACATCTCAGATCAATATGGAATTCAAAGTTCTAAGGGGAGACGCTGTAAATCTTCTAGTCAGTCATCATTTTGATAACGAAAACGGTTGGACATCATCCTCCAAAGGAAATTCTGAAGAATCAATTCTCACTCCAAAACCTGGCAGCATGATTTTCAAAAAATTCCCAAAGGCACAATTCAGATTGTTAATAAATAAACAACCGGACAATTTCAAAATTCATGACGAAGCCATTTTCACATCAGATAGCAAGATCCAGAAAGACTCTTTTATTGTGTTATCAGTAGAAAATACCTCTAGCCTGTGTGTGAGTTTCATTGGTGAAGTTCTGTCAAAAACTGCAGCCATTAAAATTGAAGATGGTGACAAACAATTCATCTCCGATTGTCAGGATGCACAGCTTGACTGGAAGAGTTTAAGTTGCAACTTGTCCTTAAGAAGCAAACATAAGGACGTGGCAACCATTCAGGAAATTCTTCCCTGGTATGGAATCAATGCGCTTACCCACTTTCTCACTCCTCATGGACTTGAGCAATTTGATGGTGCTGCCTGGGGAACACGTGACACCAATCAGGGGCCATTTGAGCTACTTCTGTCCATGCGAAAATTCGAAGAGGCGAAACAGGTACTACGGATTATTTTCTCCAATCAAAATGTTGATGGTGGATGGCCGCAATGGTGGATGTTCGACAGTTACTCGTCTATCCGGGCAAAGGACTCTCACGCAGATGTTTACCACTGGAGCATCATTTCGATCAGTAACTATATCAGGGCTACTGGAGACATTGACTTTCTCAACGAAATGCTACCTTACTATCAAGCTGAGGGAGAAGAAATTTCTCCTCCAACACCACTGAGTGAACACATCGATAGAATCATTGATATGATCATCACTTCATTTGTACCAGAAACATCACTGGTACCTTTTGGAGGTGGTGATTGGAATGACTCCATGCAACCTGTTAGCCCAGAACTGGCCAAGAGATTAATCTCTTCATGGACTGTCGAACTTAACTATCAGGCCTTTTCAGCATATCAAATAGTATGTAAGAAATTAGGCCGTACCAGGCAAGCTGAAACATTAAAAATCATTTGTAAAAACATCAAAAAGGACTTCAATAAATATTTGATTAAAGGAGGAACTGTATCGGGGCACGGATTGCTTGAAGAAAACGGCAGTATGAGCCTGTTACTACATCCAAGTGATAATAGAACCAACGTACAGTATCGTCTATTGCCAATGATTCGCGGCATAATTAGCGGAATATTTACAGCAGAACAAAGTGAACATCATCTAACACTTATCGAGCAACATCTGAAAGGTCCTGATGGTGCTCGATTAATGAATCGACCACTCAAATATAATGGTGGCATTCAAACCTTGTTTAAACGCGCGGAAAGTAGCCCTTTTTTTGGTCGAGAAATTGGCCTTATGTATACTCACGCCCATCTTCGTTATGCAGAATCACTTGCAATAACTGGTCGAGCAGATAATTTTATGAAAGCCCTGCGCCAGGCCATCCCGGTTGGTTACCGCGATATTGTAGCTTGCGGTGATGTGCGTCAAGCAAATTGCTACTACAGTAGCTCTGACGTAATTTTCAAAAATCGTTACGACGCCGATGAAAAGTATGATGAACTCAAATCCGGAAATATTGAGGTTAAAGGCGGATGGAGGATCTATTCGAGTGGCCCCGGTATCTATATTGGGCTTATTGTTTCGCGCTTATTAGGTTTACGTGATTCCTTTGGAAACACAGTTCTTGATCCGATTATTCCACAGCACCTCAGTGCCATGTCTGCTTCTATACATTACCTGGAGAGGGAAGTTGTTTTCACCTATATCGTGGAAGAAGATGGTGTTGGACCAAAATCCATTCGTATTAATGGTGAGTCCATTCAATATACACGCGAACATAACCCTTATCGTCTGGGCGGAGCACTAATACCAACCGAAAAATTTGTGGCTTTGTTAAATAAAGAACAAAATATCGTTAATGTTTATCTTTAAAATTTGTAACTACTCAGCGAGTTGTTACATGTACCCGTAACTGTTCAGGTTGCCTCTAAAATGAGTCAGATCGAGGCAAAAAATGTGAGTATATCCCCACATGGATGTGGGTTATGCAGTTAATGCATGGAGCTATTAACTGTCTC
>JBFFIY010000130.1:0-14366 GCA_041556195.1 Enterobacterales bacterium | reverse complement strand
TTGTTGGAGAAAAGACTTGGGCCTGATGGGGCTTCTGAGATGCTGAAAGAAAGAGGGTTTACTGGAGTTAAGTACCTCGATCAAGTATCTCGCAAGGGCGGGAAGGGAACTCATAACTACGTTGTATTCGATGATAACATTCCAAAAATATTAGAAATGAATCACTTGCCGGTAGAAGGCTTGCCATTCGGAGGAAAATGAAAGTTGACTCTGTGTTAGAAAGGATTAAGATATGGGTTGAGCGTGGCGTTGCTCAGGAGATCACACTTCACATATCACCTGAAGGTGACTGCAACGTCCACCGGAAGACGATTATCAAGGATGCGTATGGACTCCTTGAGGAGAGTTTTGACCCGAAAGTTACTGTAGAATAATATAACGATCTAATACTGCGAAAGCATAAGGTCAGTTTGAGAGTGTTCCACTCGGAACATTTCTTGGGCTGGCCTTTTCTTTTTGGGAAATACTATGGCAGAGAGTATCTATTGTAAATGCGGGAATTTAAGACGAGGCCCAAACCAAAGGCGTTGCAAAGAGTGCCATGCGGAGTGTATGAGGCGAACCCGACCAAAGCACAGCGAACTTCCTGCAGAAGCAAAAATGAAAGCCAATTCAAGGAGTTACGCAAACGTATACCAAAAAAGAGGACTTTTACTGCGGGAGCCTTGTGTAGTTTGCGGTTCTGATGAATCACAAAAACACCATGAGGATTACGGCAAACCTCTTGAGGTTGAGTGGCTATGCCGAGAATGTCATCTCTCATATCACGAAGCACAAAAGGTATCGGTTTAAACTATGGCGACACGAACCAACACATACAAGACCAAAACGAAGTCCAAGCGCAATTCCACAAAGGCTGAACGCAAGGAAATGAGCAATAGTTCTCCTGAAGACTCGGAGAAGACGGAACGCGCTCCTGTTGGCAGTTACAACGAGGACCAGACCATTATCCAGATGGCTATGGACCTGTTTGAAGACTCGCAGGATGGATCGAATTACAATCGGATTGAAGCTGAGGAAGATATCCGGTTCTCAAGGTTGAGTGAGCAATGGCCTAAAGATATCAAGCAAGCGCGTGAAGAGGAAAAGAGGCCTTGTCTCACCATTAATAAACTCCCCGCCCTGATTCGCCAAGTGGTCAACAGCGCATGGCAGAACCGCCCAGGAATCGTCTGTTCTCCTGTGGATAACGGGGCAGATGTAGATACAGCGGAGGTCTATACCGGCCTTATCCGCTCCATTGAACGCAACAGCAACGCTCATATAGCTTACAACAACGCCATTGACAATGCCGCCTCCTGCGGATTTGGGTTCTCCCAACTCTCCATTGATTACGCCAACGACTACTCTTTTGACCGTGAAATACGGATTCATCCTATAACCAACCCGCTTTCCGTTCATTGGGACGTGACCGACTCAAATCTCACCGCAGAGCTTTGGAGATACTGCTTTATCTCTGAATTACTCGACCAGAAGAAGTTTGAGCAGGATTGGCCGGATGCCGCCAAGGTGTCGTTTGAGGGCGATATCAACCAACGTGAGTCGTGGTGGCTGTCAGATGACGGGGTACGGGTATCCGACTTCTGGCTCAAGGAGTTCACGACTAAAAAGCTATTGATGATTCGGGACAAGATGGACCCGATGGCTGAACCTGGAGTCATATCCCAATCGGATGTTGATGAGAACCCTGAAGCCAAGATGATGATCGAAACCGGCCTATGGGAAGTCATTCAGGAGCGAAATGTTGAGGTTCCGAAGGTGGTTCGCCGTAAGATTACAGGTGCGGAAGTACTCGAAAAGCTTGAGTGGCCCGGGCCTACCATTCCTGTATCCCCGTCATGGGGTGAAGTGGTTGTTCTTGATGGCAGGCGCTACTGTCGCTCCATGATTCGGGATGCTAAGGATTCTCAGATCATGTTTAATTACTGGAGGACTACCGCTACCGAACTGGTTGCCCTCCAACCGCGTGCGCCGTTTATCGGGCCATTGGGATTTGTCCCTGAAGGTCATCAGCATAAATGGGACACGGCGAATACGAAGAATTGGGGTTATTTGGAGTACGACCCGACAGCGGGTGGACCACCTGTACGCCAAGGGTTCGCAGGCGCACCGGCAGGGGCGATCACCGAGGCTATCAACGCATCCGATGATATGAAGGCCATCACCGGCATTCACGATGCATCACTGGGAGCGCAGGGCAATGAAACCAGCGGGAAAGCTATCCAGTTAAGACAGAGCAAGGGTGACGTTTCCAACTATCACTTCATTGAGAACAACTACAACCACATTCAATATCTCGCCAAGTGTATTGTCGATGCCATCCCCCATGTTTACAGCAAACGCTCCATGATAACCATCTTGGGTGAGGATATGACCGAGAAGGTTGTCCAACTTGGGGAATCTGCCCAGACCGAGCGTGGGCGGGTCTATGACCTGTCTGTCGGTAAATACGATGTCACGGTGAAAGCAGGAGCCTCTTACGCCTCCCAGCGTGAAGAAACGCGAGAAGTCTTCATCGAAATGATGAGAGCCATGCCTCAGATTGCGCCTTATATCAGCGACTTCCTGATGGATCATATGGATTTCCAAGGGGCCAAGAAATTGTCTAAACGCCTCAAATTGATGCTCCCACCTGAGATTCAGAAGATGGAGATGCAGGAAGACGTGAAGGATCTTCCGCCTCAATATCAGGATGCCATGAAGAAGGCTCAGATGATGATTCAGGAGTTGGAGAACAAGCTGAAAGAGGCGATGAACGAACAGGCTCCAGAAATGAAGAAACTGGACAATGAAAACAAGCAGGCCGAGCGGTCAGCGGTGGTTGATGCGAAGAAAGCTGAAGCTGAAGCTGAGAAGGCACGTAAGGAAAGAGATAAGATCGAGGCTGATATGACGCTCAAGCAGGAAGATAACATGCTGAAAGCGCGTGAACTCGACATCAAGGAAATGGAAGTTAAGTTCAAAGAAAAAGAGCTTGAAATCAAAGAGATTGAGTTTGAAGTGAAGCGTGAAGAATTGCATTGCAAAGATGAAGAGAAACGCAGTCGCCCTTCAACGCCGGAAACGGCAGGCGATAGAGGTAAGTTCTCTCAGATTAAAGAAAAGGTAAAGCAGAATGAAGCTCAAAACGAAAAGTTAAATGCTCTCACTAAGGCTATGGATGAGTTGCTTGAAACGCAGAAAGCAGATATCATTCTAAATAAAGACAAAAAGGGTAAGATTATTAGCGCAAAAAAAGTTTCGTCGGACAACAGGGTTCTTCAAGAGGTTAATATCATTCGTGATAAAAAAGACAAGATTGCGGGTAGTGTCGTGGGACCAAACCCAAAAACTAAATCAGGCTCCAATTAACTATTAATAATAAGGATGAAATATATGATTACCACCACAAAAGGCTTGATGGACGAGACTCTGCTTGAAAAAAA
Source organism: Enterobacterales bacterium (assembly GCA_041556195.1). Lineage (GTDB taxonomy): Bacteria > Pseudomonadota > Gammaproteobacteria > Enterobacterales > 21-14-all-40-8. The sequence goes on along the minus strand of JBFFIY010000130.1, from coordinate 10,941 downwards.
GACAGGGCTTATTGATAACGAAGTTGAAAGAACGGAATGGGTTGAGTATTGGGATGGTGATGAACTGGTTCATCGCTCTGTCAATATGCACCTGAAGCAAGGGGTTGAGTTGTTCCCTGTGGCGGAATCCATATAGATGGTGAATGAAGAACTCCAGATAGCCTTACTCCGTGATTTAATAATGGTGTTAGATAGTGCTTACTACGGAATGAAAGGAATTTCTTTAATCCCTGATCGTAATTATGATTATTTTAAAAAATGGTTAGAAGAATTAATTGAAAAGAATCCTAAATTCCAAGATGACACCCTTCCTCCACATGTCGTAGGGCATGATTGGGGGAAATTTTAATAATTATTGTTAATCTTAAACAAGGGATAGATCATGGCAAATACACAAGCTTTTTGTAGCCAGGCAAAAGTTGATTTAATGAACGGGCTTCACGCTTTTGGTACTTCGGTTATCCGGGCGGCCACAACCAAGGACGCTTACAAGGCGGCTTTGTACCTGGCGACCGCATCCCGTGGCGCGGGCGATACTGTTTACTCGGCTACAGGCGAAGTATCCGGCACGAACTACACAGCCGGCGGTGTAGCTGTAACGACTGCAACTGTACCCGCATTGGATGGCACGACTGCATGGTGGCAACCTTCAGCATCCATTGTGTACACGAATGTCACCTTATCAACGGCTTTTGACGCGGTGTTGCTCTATAACGACACCTCAGCAACCAAGCTGGCATTATCCGTTCACACGTTTGGCAGTCAGACTGTTACCGCTGGCGACTTTACCTTAACCATGCCTACAGGTGACGGCACCACTGGATTGATCCGTATCGCTTAATCAGCGAAAGAGATAAATTGTTATGGCAATAGCGTTTGATGCAGGGTCTACTTCTGCGGCTGAAGATGGAGTAACTAACTTTACATGGAGTCACACCTGTACGGGTGCTGACCGTTGTTTGGTTGTTACTGTGGCGGCTGAATTGGTAATGCCTACCACCGTTACCTATAACGGCGTTTCGATGACTGCCGTGACCGCAGGAACTACCCTGAACGACATGAACGTGCGTCATTACGTTCTGGCAGCACCTGCAACGGGCGCGAACACTGTTTCCGTAAACTTCGGCGCAACATCCGGTGAAGCGTTTGGTATCGGCAGTTCTTTTACAGGTGTTGACCAAACAACCCCAGTAGATGCAAGTGGGGCGGGGTCAACCGGATCCGCTACAACTGGCATGGGTGACTCGATCACCACTGTTGCTGACAACTCAATGGTGGTTGGTGGTATCTGTCGAGGGCATAAAAACGCCATGACTTTAACCACTGGCACCGCTGAGGCCGGGGAAGTCAATGGTGGTGGTGTTTCCGGTGCGGCGGCATATATTCTCAAGGCTACTGCCGGGGCGCAAACGGTTGACTGGTCCGGTTCTGGCGGTGTAAGAGATTGGGCCACTGAAAGCTTTTCACTTGCAGAAGTCTCTGCTGGAGCAACTGCCGCTCTAACAACCGTAGCAGGCACTTCAGCAGTAGGAACCGCTAAGGGTAATATCTCAGTTGGATTGACAGGAGTCTTGGCGACTGCGGCCGTTGGGACTCTCACCGCAATTAAGTCACTCGCGCTCGCTGGAGTCTTGGCTACTTCCGCTGTTGGCTCTGTCGGGTTCACCGAATCGGGAAATGTTGGCTTAACCGGCAATGCCGGGACCAGCGCAGTTGGATCTGTATCCCAAAGCAGGACGGTTGCTCTCACCGGAGTGGCTGGAACAAGTGCCGTCGGGACGGTAACTCCAAGCATCTCCACCTCTGCCGTATTAACCGGTGTATCGTCTACCAGTGCAGTAGATAGCGTCTCTCCAAGTAACAGCGTTCCGTTGACAGGAATATTAGGCACGTCTGCTGTTGGCACCGTGTCTCCAAGCGTAGATGTAACTACGGCATTGACCGGCGTAGAAGCCTCGACGGGTGGCGGTTCGCCGACTGTCATGGACAGTTATGCAATAACGAATAATGATACCACTGTTTCTTTGCATGCCAGTGGATTTACTGGTATGGGGCAAGCTTTTACAGGTGATGGGAATGACATAGACGAAGCCGATTTCGAGTTAAGTAAAACAGCTTCTCCGACAGGCAACGCAACCGCCAAAGTATACGCGATCACGGGTACTTTTGGTACAAACGCAAAGCCAACTGGGTCCGCTTTAGCGACATCGGACACATTGGATGTTTCTACCTTAACAGGTACGCCGACCACTAAAACATTTACATTTTCAACTCCATTCACAACCACAAATGGAACAAAGTATTGCATCACTATTGAATACTCAGGAGGCAACCCTTCAAATTATATCAAAGCTGGGTATGATGCCTCATCACCATCTCATGCGGGTAACTATTCTGATTTAGTAGGGTCTTGGCTTGGTATAAGCGCTAGGGATGCAGGATTTGAAGTACGTTCAACGGGTGGTGGTGGCGGAGGGGTTGGGACAGTCTCTCCTGGGACCAGTGTCGCCTTAACTGGAGTTTTAGGGACTAGCGCGGTTGGTACTGTAACGGCTGGGGGAGATGTAATCGTTCCTCTGACCGGAGTTTCAGGCACAAGCGCTGTCGGTTCGGTTAGCTTTACAGAGTCCGGAAGTGTGGGTCTTACAGGGGTTGCAGGGACAAGTGCAGTTGGTTCGGTCAGTCAAGATGCCTCTATCCCATTAACTGGAGTTCTTGGAACCAGCGCGGTAGATAACGTAACTCCAAGCGCAAGTGTTCAAATAACAGGGGTGCAAGGAACGTCAGCGGTGGGGACAGTAACCGCAACTGCTGGCGCAACAGTAGCCTTGACCGGCGTGGTAGGAACGTCTAATGTTGGGACTGTATCGGAATCGCATTCAGGGTCAACGGCTATATCAGGGGTGCAAGTGTCTGCCTCTGTTGGTAATGTCAGCTTTACTGAATCTGGAAGTGTTGGGCTAACGGGCGTTGCTTCAACTGGTTCTGTTGGTACAGTTACGGCAATCGCAGGGGCAGGCGCGACTCTAACAGGGGTTAGCTCTACCGCAAGCGTAGGAACGGTTGTAGCGAGTTCGCCTGCTGTTGATTCGGTTACTACCAGTGGTGGGTTTCAGGCAAGACCCACCCAGGAAGTGATCGACAAGTGGTTGGCTCAAGAGCTTGATCCCAACGCGAAACTTGACCCCGTAATCAGAGAGAAGGTCAAAGCCAAAGTTTTACTACCTAAAATTGGCGCTGAAGGTGCTGACTACGCTGATTTAGAGGCCCAGAGAGAGGCGGTCGAGCGCTTGGGTGTCCCTTTGATGCCATCAGAAATCAAAAGGGTTGAAGTTGAAAAAATGGCGTTAAGTGACATCTTGCCTGATTATAATGTTGACGAGGACGATGAAGAGGCTATACTCTTATTGACGATGATGAGAATGTAGGGGATTGTGAAATATGAGTGAGGACATCAGGGATACTTATATGGAATCAGCAAGGGTAGCGATGAATCTCTCCTTTTGGGAAGATATGGCTATCAAAGTATTGGGAAGCGCACCCGAGAAAGCAAAAGAAATCGCTGTAGAACTTAACGAAACATGGGAGAAGGCGCATAGCGTTCAATTAAAAACCGAATAATTTAACAGTCTACTACCGCTAACGCAAAGGCTGGATTGAAGGGATAACTCCCTTTGGTTCAGCCTTTTTTATTATCTTTAAATGGAGTTACACCATGAGTGAATCAATAGCCGGCGAAGTCGGAGTTGAAGAAACTGATGTCGCAGAGATGGAAGAAACCGTCGATGAGCCTGAGTCTATACCTGAACCCGGAACTGAGGAAGCTGATGAAGCTGAAGCTCAGGATGCGGAAGATGGCGAGGATTCAGAGGAAGTCGAAGAGGAACCCGAATATGAGGAAATTGAGTTTGATTTCGGGGGCAAGAAATTCGCAGTAAGCAAAGACCAGACAGTCGATGCAGTTGCGGGTGAATTGCAGGAGTATGCCAAGAGCGTTGAGGGTGATTACACTCGGAAAACGCAAGCCTTGGCAGAGCAGAGGAAGTCGATGGAGGCCCAAGCTGAGGCAATTCAACAGCTTACTCAGCTCAATGGCGAATCGTTTGAGTTGTATACGAAAGCCAATGCTTTGCAGGAAGAGATTTCACGATACGAAGCGGTCCCTCAGCATGAGATAGACGCTTTGTGGAATGAAGACCCGGACGAGGCAAGGCGGTTGGACGGCCTGATGATTCGGAGGCGAAATGAACTCCAGGGCATTCAGAGCCAGTTCCAGCAAAAATCCGAAGCGCTTAGAAATGAACAGTCCCGTCAAAGGGGTAGGTTCATGGAAGAGGGGCGGAAGCAAGTGTCGAGCAAAATCAAGAACTTCAATGAAGGTGAGTTCGTTGATTATATCGTGAACACCTATGGTATCCCAGAGGAGAAGGCCAAAGAATGGTCTTTAAACCCCGCCGGTACTGAGATGGGTTGGAAAGCGATGATGTTCGACAAGATGAACACAAAAGCGAAAACAGTGAAGGCTCCGAAAATCAAGCCTGCTGTTTCGGTCCCCGCTTCTAAACCGCAAGGAAAAACAAGATCCAAGACCTATGCGGAGATGACAATGGAAGAGTATGCGGCGGCTCGGAACAAGGAGGAAGGGTACTCGTAGCCTTTGTAACGATAATTGATCGTAGTCGCTCAGGATGAGCGATAAAGAGCAAGGAGGCTCTACTACATGGCTAACCGACAAGTTGTACACAGTCTTATCGCCAAGGAAGCTGTCCGCATTCTGGACAACGAACTGGTGATGGCAAAAAAGGTCTTTCGAGGCTACGAAGAGGAATTTGGTAAATCTATCAACGGCTTTGAGCCGGGCGATACGATTTCCATCAAACGGCCTACGGACTTTACGGTTCGTGACGGCGCGGTAATGAGCGTTCAGGATGCGAGCGAAGGTAAGTTCACCCTGTCTGTTGACAAGCAGAAGGGTATCGACTTCCAGTTCACCTCCAAAGAACTCACTTTGAACATCAAAAAGCTGTCCGAGCGGGTAATCAAGCCTGCTATGGTGCAGTTGGCAAACCAGGTAGATGCCGACCTGATGGCGCTTTACAACAAAGTGCCTTCATGGGTAGGTACTCCCGGTCAAACCATCAACTCGTTTACGGACTTTGCGAAAGGCCCGGAGCGAATGGATGAATACGCCAATCCAACGGATATGCGTTGTGCAACCCTCTCCCCTGCTGACCATTGGGGAATGATCGGTTCTCAGACCAGCTTATTGCAAAATCAGTTGGTAGGTTCCGCTTATACCAAGGGTTCTCTGGGTAATGTGGGTGGTGTTGAAACCTATATGTCCCAGAATGTACCGACTCATACGGTTGGTGTGGCTACGGGTACTCCGTTGATTAACGGTGCGGCTCAGGAAACCACTTGGGCATTGTCTCAGGACACAGGGACTCAATCCCTTGCAACCGATGGTTGGACGAACTCCACCACAGGCATTCTGAAGGCAGGTGATATTATCACCATCGCAGGCGTTAATGCGGTGAATCCTGTCACGAAAGCCGATCTCGGTTTCTTGAGACAGTTCGTTGTCACGGCAGATGCAGATTCCGGCGCTACCACAGGTCCGGCAACTCTCACCATTTCACCTCCGATCATCACCACTGGCGCACAGAAAACCGTCAGTGTTGCGGGTGATACGGTTGCTGATGGGTTGGCAATCACCGTCCTTGGTACGGGTGGCACTGGCTATCGGCAGAATATGGTCTTCTGCAAAAATGCCTTTGCATTGGTATCCGTACCAATGGTGTACCCTCCAGGGTCAGTTGATGTGACCCGAGAAACCTACAAAGGTACGAGTGTTCGATTGATTCCGGTGTATGACGGAACCAACGACATTTCCAAGTATCGACTCGATATTCTTTACGGTGTCAAGGCTGTAGATGTACGGCTGGCACATCGCTTGAGTGGTACTGCATAAACCTCTTGAGGGGGGGCTTAACAGCCCCTCTTCTTTTCCTACGGAGTAAAACATGGGTTTCCAAACCTGCAAGTACAAAAAAGGCGCAAACGGCGAGGTTGAATCAAAGCTGTTTGATAGCGATGATGTTCCTGATGGATGGAAGGATTCGCCTGCGGAGATTTCCAACAACGGCACTGATCCGGTCAAGATCCCAGAGAAGACCGAGGAGCCTGAAGCCAAGGTGAACATCTTTAAAAAAAAAAGAAAAAAACGGAGTAACTGATGGCAACAATTGGCCTGATTACTGATTATAGTTCGCTCCAAGCGGCGGTGGCTGAGTATCTGAAACGGACTGACTTGACCGACAAGATCAAGGTGTTTATCCAGTTGGCAGAGGCTCGGATGTTTACGGAGCCTGAACTGAATACCCGTAACAAGGAGGCCCGCATAACAGCCCCCACGGTCGCTAATCAGGCTTACTACGGGTTTCCGACAGATGCCAAGGCGTTACGTTACATAAAGTTGCAAGTCACGGCAACTCGTACAAAGATTCTTGATTACATGCCTCCGCAACGGTTTGACGACGAGTTCCCCGATGAGTTGGATATTGAACGGTTGAAAGAGCCGATTGCATGGACGATTAAGGGTGACGAGATTGTCCTTGGGCCACCCCCCAATGTCGTCTACACGATGGAGATTTTCTATCACAAGAAATACGTGAATCTCTCTGATGCCGCTCCGACCAATACCCTGTTGACGGCAAGCCCTGATCTGTATCTATATGGGAGCCTTTTGGAGTCGGCTCCTTATTTGATAGGCGATGAGCGATTGGGTGTGTGGGCTGAGTTGTACAAAGGAGCCAGAGAGCGGATCGTAGAGCAGGACCGCAGGGACAGGATACCTGATGGCGGTGGTGAGTTATACACCCAGATTTCAGAAGTTATGCTTGATTACTCGCGCAGAGGATACTTGTACTGATGACTGTATGGACTGAAGCGACAGAACAAACAACTACTTGGACGGCTGTGACCGAGCAGACGACCGTATGGACGGAGCAATAGCATGGGACTTGAATCACCAACGCATATCAGCGATTTAGTAGCCGCGAATCCGGTAGGGGCAACCGACCCGAAATCTGAGGGTGACGACCATATTCGTAATATGAAGTCCGTTTTAAAGACGGATTTTCCTGATGTGAACGCACCTACGGCGGCCTATATCGTAAGCGCAACGGCACCAACGGCTCCTGTGGCTGGCACTCGATGGCATGACACAACCTTAGATGTGCTAAAAATACGGGACAAGGCGAATACCGCTTGGATTACCCAACCGGGCTCAGTTGTAACCAGCAATTCAGTGGATATCAACGCTGGAACGATTGATGGGGCGACGATTGGTGGGACGACCCCTGGGGCGGGTAGCTTTACAAATTTGGATGCGACTAATATGGACTCAACAATTATTGGCGCGACAACTCCAGCGGCGGGAACATTTACGACCCTTAGCGCAACCACTGTTACCTTTCTTGCGTCAGGAACTGTTATGTGTTTCTTCCAGGCGGCGGCCCCTACCAGCTGGACTCAGGTGGTCACTCAGAATAACAAAGCATTGCGGGTAGTATCTGGAGCTGGTGGCGGTACAGGAGGAACCGTAGCGTTCACTACTGCGTTTGCTTCTCAGGCGGTAACTGGAACGACAGATGGAACGGCGATTACTGAAGCACAGATGCCTGCTCATGTTCATTACCCGAGAGAGAATACTGGAACTCTCTCTACATCGCCATCTTATGTGCAAGTTACGACAGCGAAGCAAGCCCCAACTGGAAATATCGGAACGTCTACTTCCTCAACTGGTGGTGGCGCAGCCCATGACCATACTTTCACTGGGACCGCGATTAATCTAGCGGTCCAATATATTGATATGATTCTATGTAGTAAAGACTAAGGAGGATTCGTGAAATTAAAAGAAGGAACATACTGCCCTTTGATTAAAGAGGACTGTATCCAAAACAAATGTTCTTGGTTCACTTGTGTTCGTGGCGTGGATACTAATACTGGCAAGGATGTTGATGATTGGGGGTGTGCTGTTTCGTGGTTGCCGATGCTGATGATTAATACGGCAAACGAATCAAGGAAGACGTGCGCGGCCACAGAATCATTCAGGAATGAGATGGTTGTTCAAAACGAGCAGACAAAGAAATTTATCGGCGCTGTAATGACTGACCAAGGGCTGCTGAATAAATGATAACACCTATCACAGACATAGGTTCCATCGGAATCATCAATGATGTTTCCCCTGAGAAGCTTCCGCTTCAAGCGTGGAGCGCGGGGAGTAATGTCAGATTCCGTGAGAACACAGTCCGAAAGGCTAAGGGCTGGAGTGTGCCGATTGGAACGCCTACGGTTGTTCCTTACTGGTTGCTTCCTTACCGGACCGCAACGGATAGTTATTGGGTGTACGCAGGATTAGGGAAGGTTTATGTGACGGATGGCACGACTCATACGGACATCACCAAGACCGCTACGACCTACACTGGAACGGCTGATTTAAACTGGACGGGGCTGGTGTTTGGTGGCGTTCCTATTTTAAACAACGGGGTCGAAGTCCCCCAACAATGGAGTCCTCCACAAGTATCCCAATTGCTTACCGACCTATCAAACTGGCCTGCTAATGCCAAGTGCGCGGCTTTACGTGGGTTTAAGCAGTTTTTGATTGCCTTGAATTACACAAATGGGGCAAGTACGGTATTCCCACGGTTGGTCAAATGGTCGCATGGGGCGGCGTTCAACTCAGTTCCTTCTTCATGGGATGAAACGGATGATACTTTGGATGCGGGTGAGTATGAGTTGGCAGATACCCGAGGCGATGTAATTGACGGGTTGGCCTTCAGGGACTCCTTCGTTATCTATAAGGACGATTCAATATGGGGGATGAGTTACGTTGGCGGGGCTAATATTTTCAGGTTCTACCAGATTTCTCTTCAGCTTGGAATATTGTCAAGAAGGTGTATGGCAGAATGGGAGAGAGGTCATTTCGTATTTGGCACCAACGATATTATTGTTACGGACGGTCAATCTGTCCACTCGGTTGTGGACCGCAAAGTGCGTTCAAGGGTTTTCAGCTCAATAGATTCCACGAACTACGAGCGGTGCTTTGTGGTCCCTAATTTAATCAAGAAGGAGATGTGGGCGTGCTATCCGATCAGCGGGGCTTCGTTCCCGAATGAAGCGATGGTATGGAACTGGGAAGAGAACTCTATTTCTTTCAGGGAGTTACCTAATATTGCTCACGCGAGTTTTGGTGTCGTTAATCCGGGCGGTGGGAATACATGGGATATGGATTCTTCGACTTGGGATTCTGATTCGTCCGTATGGGATGAGCAGACATTCAACCCGACTAACCCGCGTATAATGATGGCTGGAACTGCTGATACCAAGCTTTACTTGGGTGATGACCCGTCAACAAATACCAAAAATGGGACTGTGATGACCTCATACGTGGAGCGCACAGGGCTGTTTAATGAAACTGCAAACAAGGTCAAGTATTGTCGTGCGTTGTACCCGAAGATGACCGCAACCGGCCCTGTTAATTTCTATATTGGCTCACAGATGTCTCTGGATGAAGGTGTGATGTGGGAAGGGCCATTTACCTTTGACCCTCGCACTGAGTACAAGGTTGACTGTGAGGTTACTTTCAGGTGGATGGGAATCAAAGTTGAATCGACAACCGATGTGGATTGGTCGATGACCGGATATGATTTGGATATTGTCGATATGGGGTGGAACTGATGGAGCAGTTATTTGTACCGCAATCACCTCCAGAGAACGCTACACCGGGAGAGTTTAATGCGTACCTCAATAGGGCGTTTCGGGATATAGCGCAGAACTTTGAAACGATTGCCGATGGGCGAACTATTGAAAAGCGTCACGTAGCACCCTCCAAGCCTAGAGATGGCATGGTGGTTTATGCAGACGGAACGAACTGGAATCCTGGCAGTGGTGAAGGGTTTTATCAGAGGGTAAATGGGGCGTGGGTTGGCGCGTTGCTGTTAACCGGTGGCACCATGACCGGCAATATAGCCATGTCTGGAGCGCAGACAGTAGATGGTCGTGATTTATCTGCGGACGGGACCAAGCTGGACGGTATCGAAAATGGTGCGGAAGTCAACCCCGCTGTAGTACCCCAAGCGGAAGCTGAAGCAGGAACAGCAACAACTGAAAGAATATGGACAGCGCAAAGGGTCAAACAGGCGATTGATGCTTTAGGCGGTCAAGTGGTTCAGGTTGTTAACGTGATGGATAGTGCGGTTGCAACAGGAACAACCGTTTTGCCATACGATGACACAATACCGCAGAACACAGAAGGCGATGAATATATGACTTTGGCTATCACGCCAACCAATTCAAGTAATAAATTAAAGATTGATGTTGTGGCGGAACTAGCTCACACCACAACTACGAGTCTAATGATTGCCGCCTTATTCCAGGATTCTACAGCTAACGCTCTTGCGGCCATGAATACAGCGAAAAACGGAACGGGCGACAATGCTGGTAATGTTTCCTTCACTCACTATATGACAGCAGGAACAACATCACCGACTACGTTTAAAGTGCGTTGCGGCAATTCTAATTCTGGGACAACAACCTTCAATGGTACGAGTGGGGCAAGGAGGTTTGGCGGAGTGATGGCTAGTTCAATAACTATTACAGAGATCAAGGTATGAGTAATATAGCAGAGGTTATAGGGTGGAAATTCCCTAACCAACAGGGCATGAGGTGTAAAGAAAATGCTCAAGGCGTTCTTGAGATTGTTGAGTTCCCTGGGGGGGTTCCTGCTCAAGCGGATGGGCCTGACGCGCGCGCTGGCGCTTCTGGCGGGCGCCATCGCCGTGCCCATCGTGCTCGCCGCCATCGCCGACTACTCGCTGCTCGCGGCGCCGGCAGCACAGACGGTGGAGGCCCGTGCGGCCGAGGGGGGCGTCGGGACCC
>JBFFIY010000129.1:0-14441 GCA_041556195.1 Enterobacterales bacterium | reverse complement strand
TTTTGTCTCAACCTCTTGATTCCGAGATCAGTTTACCTGATGTACAAGAGATCTTTCCAGCCTATCTGGTATTTACATCCGGTTCAACAGGTCAGCCGAAAGGAACCTTTGTACAACATCGCGGAATGTTAAATCACATTCAAGGACTGGCATTAAAATTAGAAATCAACCTGGAAGATAGAATTTCTCAAAACGCTTCCACCGGATTTGATATACATGTTTGGCAGTTTATAGGCCCGGTGTATTTAGGGGCAACTGCCGTGATTTACTCCGATCAAACCGCCTTTGATCACGAAAAACTTTCTGAAGCCATAAAGGCAGATAAAATTTCTATAATAGAGGCAGTACCTTCATTATTATTACCAATGTTTGAGTACATGGAAGAACAAAATAAAAAAGGAGTAGGAGGATATGCTTCATCTTTGCGCTACCTTATGCCTACAGGTGAGATGTTACCTTTAGAGTTCTGTAAACGTTGGTTGGAACGATATCCTTTAGTTCCCCTGAGTAATGCATATGGTCCTGCAGAATGTTCTGATGACGTAACCCTGGGATTGATCACATCTCAGTCTATAAAACATGATTTGCCGGTTACTATAGGAACAGCAATGGCAAATACACAAGTTTTACTGGTAGATGAATTTCTTCGAATAGTTGATTACGGTTGCATTGGTCAAATAGTGATAGGAGAGGATGCTGTTGGCTTAGGTTATCTGGACCAACCCGGCCAGACTGCGAGTAAATTTGTACCAAACCCCTATACTGACAAACCCGGTGGGCGTCTTTACCTGACAGGCGACTCAGGATATTTACGTCAGGATGGTTTACTTATATTAGTTGGTAGAAAAGATAATCAGATAAAAATACGTGGACAGCGTATTGAAGCGGGAGAAATAGAACATCAACTAAATCAGCATAGAGATATAAAATCTGCACTGGTTACTAAATATTGTTCAGAACAAGAACAAGAGTTTCTGGTTGCCTATGTGAGCTCTTTACTTTTAAGCACTGAAACTGACGCTGATTCAATTCGGAGATTGTTATCAAAGCAGCTACCGTCACACATGATCCCTCATTCGTTTGTTTTTCTAAATGAATTTCCATTGACATCTAATGGAAAGATTGATCGAGCTCGCCTTCCTGAACCTGATATTCGTATAGACAACTCAGGAACATTACCTTTAGTTACGGAACTCCAGATTAAAATAGCGTCCCATTGGAAAAAATTACTGCAATGTGATCAAATTTTTGCTGACAGCCATTTCTTCAGATTGGGAGGCCATTCTTTGTTAGCAGTACGCGTTGCCAATGCCCTTAAACAGGAGTTGGGCGTTGAAATACCTTTGACGACATTTTTTGAAAATCCATTATTAAACGATTTTTCCTGTTTTGTTGAACAAGCAGAAAAGTCAAAAGAACTGACAATTCCAATATCTATAGTTAAACGTGAAGGCGCACATTCTTTGAGTGATGCACAACGGCGTTTATGGTTTATTAATGAATTTTCAAAGGGTACACCTGAATATAATATGGCGTCTGGACTGGTGTTGCGAGGGAAAGTTGATTTAGAGAAAGCCAAACTTGCATGGCAACAGGTGGTTGCACGTCATGAAATACTAAAAGCTCGTTTTGAATTTAATGAAGAACCTAAACAGATTATAGATCCTGAAATAGTTTTGCCCCTTGAATTCCAGGATATTACTTTAAAGTCATTTAGTCTGGATGCTTCACATTTACAAGAATTGACAGAACCATGGACTAACTTCATCTTTGATCTCAGTCAGGGGCCTCTGGCTAAAATTAAATTATACCAATTTGGAGAAAATGACTATCTTCTGTTATTTAATATCCATCATATTATCAGTGACGGTTGGTCAATTGAAATTCTGATAAATGACTTTTGCAGCTACTACTCGGCTTGCTGCCAGGGGAGCCAGCCAATATTAACAGGCTTGCCCTTACAATATATAGATTATACAAACTGGAAAACTGGAAAACAAAATAATGAAGACATAACAGAAAAATTAAACTTTTGGAAAGATAAATTAAGCGGTATAGCAGATGTTCATAATTTACCTCTTGACTACCCAAGACCAGAGAGCAAAACTCACAATGGAGCAGTTATAGATTACTCTATAAATGAGACAGACTACCAGAACTTTAATCAATTGTGTCGAGAACATCAGGTAACATTTTTTATGGGACTGATGTCTGTGTTTTCATTGTTATTGTGTCGTTGGAGTGATAGCGAAGACATTGTTATTGGAACGCCTTCAGCAGGACGAGAAAGAAGTGATCTGGAAAATATTGTCGGTCTGTTTGCCAATACGCTGGTCTATCGGATTCAATACCATTCAGGTATGACTTTTTGCGAACTAATTGAACAAACAAAACAGTACTCATTAGAAATAGAACCTTTTGAACAAACTCCCTTTGAACAACTGGTTGACATGCTCAACCCAACTAGAAATCCAGCACTTACTCCTGTCTTTCAAATAATGATGGTACTTCAAAACACAGATCGCAGTGAATTTTCATTGCCTGCACTTAACGTTGAACCATTAGATATGAAGCGTTCTACTGCAAAGTTTGATTTGATTTTACACGCTGAAGAAACTGAGGGAAGACTAGAACTTGGTTGGGAATACAATACCGATTTATTTAAGCCTTCTACTATCGATCGTTTGGCGCGTGGTTTTGAATCTTTGTTTAGAGCTGTTGTAAGAGAACCTTTAGCAGATGTTGCCAAGCTACCTGTACTTGATAATAAAGATGTAGAGTTTGAAATTACACATTGGAATCAAACGATAGCCCATTATGATAGTCAACTTTGTATGCATGAATTATTTGAAATTCAAGTAACAAATACCCCTGATGCTATTGCTGTTGTAAACAAAGAAATTTCTTTAACTTATCTTCAACTTAATCAAAAAGCAAATCAACTAGCCGATCACTTACTCAAAAATGGAGTGCGAAAAAATGATTTGATAGTTGTCTCAATGCCCAGGACAATTGAGATGATTGTGTCTGTATTAGCTGTGCTTAAAACTGGCGCTGCCTATATTCCCATAGATATAAGTTTGCCCATATCTCGTCAGAAAATAATTGTTGAAGATTCAGCTACTCGCTTTGTTTTAGCTGTTTCTGGTTGTGAAGAAAAAATCGCAGTCAATGATGCTATTCTGGTTGACCAAATTTTAAAAGATGCAAAAAACAATCAATTGTGCGAAGAAAATCCGCAAATTAACATATCTTCTTCAAGTATTGCCTATATCATATTCACATCCGGTTCAACAGGAAAACCAAAAGGTGTCATCGTTCAACATGCACCTGCAATTAACTTAATACAGTGGGTAAATAATACCTACAATGTGAACAGCCAAGATCATCTTTTGTTTGTCACTTCTCTCAGTTTTGATTTATCTGTTTATGATATTTTTGGCATACTAGCTTGTGGAGCTTCTCTTTATATTGCTGATGAGGAGCAAATTATAGAACCAGTTCAGTTGTTGAATATAATAGAAGAGCAGGGAATTACATTTTGGGATTCTGCACCTGCTGCAATGGCTCAACTAGTTTCCTTTTTACCAGAGCAGGGAAGTACTACACTAAGGTTGGCTTTTTTTAGTGGAGACTGGATCCCACTTTCATTGCCTGACAAATTACGAGCCAGCTATCCTAATCTACATGTTGTTGCACTTGGCGGTGCTACAGAAGCAACCATCTGGTCTAACTTTTTCGATATAGGTAAAGTTGAACCTCATTGGCGTAGCATTCCTTACGGACTACCAATTCACAATGCGCGTTACTATGTTTTAGACAGTTTTTTATATCCTTGCCCACCTGGAACCAGCGGTGATCTCTATATTGGAGGTCCATGTTTGTCATCTGGTTACTTTTTACAACCAAAGCTTAGTGCAGAACGTTACTTGAGCGATCCTTATGCAATTCTCAAAGGTGGAATTATGTATAAAACTGGGGATCGTGTTCGTCGTATGCCTGATGGCAACCTGGAATTTTTGGGACGGTTAGATAATCAGGTAAAGATCCGGGGCTACAGAGTCGAGCTTGGTGAAATCGAATTTGCTATAAAGAAAGAACTTGGTACAGAGGTTATTGTATTAATCAGGGAAATAAACAAGCAGGCCACATTAATTGCTTATTTTGAACAGAGCAAGGATATTCAAATTAATACATCTGGTTTAAATCAGGCGCTGCAACAGAAATTACCCATATACATGATCCCGCAATTTTATATTGAGATAGTCAATTGGCCAGTAACAAGTAATGGGAAACTCGACCATTCAGCTTTACCATTACCTGAACTGGATGAGGATACAACTGATTATGAACCGCCACAAGGAGAGCTGGAACTATTATTGGTCGAACATTGGCAAGAACTATTAGGTCAAGCGAAAATCGGCCGAAATGATAATTTCTTTGGCTTAGGTGGACATTCATTGTCTGCAGTTCAAGTCGTTGCTATGTTACGTTCAGAATTTGGTATTGATGTACCAATTCGTCAATTATTCGAATCACCCACTATATCTCTGTATAGCGAAAAAATTACAGAAATATTGAATAATAATTCAGCATCATCTGAGTTGAAAAGGATCGATCGAACTGCTGAGCTGCCCCTGTCATTCAGTCAGCAACGTTTATGGTTTATCGACCATTTTAATAATGGTTCAGCCAATTACAATATTCCCATGTCTGTGAATATAAAAGGATCATTAGATGTAGAATTATTGAAATCAGTTTTTGAAAAAATTGTTCAGAGACATGAATCACTCCGCACAGGGTTTACAGAAATAGATGGCCAACCAAAGGTGTTTATTACTGAAGCTGTAGAATTTAACATTGAGGAAATAGACTTAACCTGTACCAAGTTACTAACTGATCTACGTCAGAGCTATGGTGATGAAATATTTGATTTAAGCCAGCCACCATTATTGAAAGTTAAATTGATTAAAATTTCTGAATCAGAGCATGAGTTATTACTTAATATCCATCATATTATTTCAGATGGCTGGTCTGTCGCTAATTTATTTAATGAATTTAGTCAGATCTACCAATTGGGATTATTAAAAAAGGATTGGTTGCCACAACCGTTAAATTTTCAATATGTGGATTTTGCAGCATGGCAGCGTAAAACATTCACATTAGATTCGTTTACAGAGCTGCGTGCCAAACGAGTAGAACACTTACAAAAATACCCACATATTCTTAAGTTTAATTCAGACTATGATTGTTCTGTAGAAAGAACTTCTTGCGCAGGAGTGAAACGCTTTGCATTTGATAAAAGGGTAACAAAGCAACTAAACAAACTGGCGAACGATTCTGGCGTTACCCTATACGCTACACTGTTATCTATTTTCAATATTTTGTTATATTCAGAATCAGGACAAACTCGTTTTCTGGTAGGTTCACCTAATGGCCAACGACCATTTTCAGAATTAGAAACCGTGGTAGGTTTTTTTGTTGATAATCTTGTAATAGGTTGTGATTTAAGTGAAAGGCCAAGTGCTATTAATTTAATTCAACAGATTCAACAAAATGTTTTAGAAGCTTTTGATTATCAAAGTATCCCCTTTGATACTATAATTGAAGATCTTGGCTTGAGTGGGGGAGTTTCTACAAATCCCTTAATTCAGGTTTTGTTTACTTTGCAAAATCAACCGATGTCTGGTGTAGACATTCCAGGTCTCGAATTTACACTCAATGAACTTGACGGTGATACAACCAACTTTGATCTGGCCATGGGTATTCATGAAACCGAAGAAACTCTAAACTGCGGTTTAATGTATGCAACGAAGATATTTTCACATACCAATGCGGATAAATTAGTTCATAGGTTTAAGCACTTAGTGAAGGTTATTACTCAAAACCCAAAAGTATCATTTGCTGAAGTGACATCTTTTGGTAGCAACATTAGTCCAAATCAACAAGGTATGTTAATGGGCCAATTAATGTATCCCGAAGATAATCTCTACAACATAGATAATTCATTATTTATTAATGGTCCTATTGAACCAGAAAAAATTGAAATGGCGGTCAATGCAGTAATCGAAGATCATGAAATTCTTCAACAGGTAATCAAAGAAGATAATGGTATTTATTTCATGGAAACATCTGACCTCAAAACTACAAATTATAAATATCTGGATTATTCTAAAAAATCATTCCCTCGTAAAGAATTTGAACAGTGGAATAAACATATTCAACATAAGCCTCTGGATATGTTTTCAGAACTCCTGGAAACGACTGTCTGTAAACTAAGTGATAAATTATATGTTTTGAATTTTAAATTACATCATGTATTTGCTGATGGAATTTCAATCCAACTGATTGTTAATGCAACAGACCGTTATTATCAAGAATTATTAGAATATGGATATATAAAAAACCGCACAATTTATTTGTTAAAAAAACAACAAGAATTAATAGGGAAATTAAATGAAAAAAGATATTTAAAGGCCGATAAATTTTGGAAAAATGAACTATCTAAACCTATGGACTTATTACGCTTTTATGGACGTGGCCCCATGCCTGGAAGAGGTATAAGTGTACGTCAACAGTTACCAGTTAAACCTGTTGTATTCAATGATCTGGTTGAACGTACAGGTGAAACATTACATGATGCAATGTTAACTTCTTTAATTATTTATTTGCATAAAGTATCTGATCTAAAACGTGTTAGCGTTGGTATAGCTCTGCATAACCGCAACAAAAACTCTAAAACGGTTATTGGACTAATTATGCAAATAGTTCCCATAATTATTGAATTCAAATCTGATGAAACATTTGCTTCATTACTAAAGCAGGTAAAACTTAAATTGCGTAATGCAATGAAGTATGGCCGCTATATTTTGAATAATAAAAATATGTTGGGTTATCTAGATGTATTATTTAATTATCATGTTCAGGATGCAATAACCTTTGCAGGCTATCCGATCACTTCTGACTGGATCAGTCCTCATAAACAAATAGCCGCTATAGAAATGCAGATGATCCGAGCTGGACATGTAGTAGGTAGTGATTATCAATGCTTTATAGATTTTAATGCTGATGTTTTTGACGGGGAACAGCAGCAGAAATCAATGAACCATGTATCTAACTTACTCTATAAAATCGTAAGTAACTGTAAACAACCTATCAATGATATTTCTATTATAGGCTCAGATGAGTTGGAACAACTGCATGATGTAATGGCATCAGGTCAAAGAGCTCCTACATATCATGTCGAATCACCTTTTGATTGTGAACAGAGTTTTATTACTTTGCTTGCTAAGCAATGCTACATAAATGCTGATAAAATAGCCATCAACTCTGATAAAAAATCCTTAACTTACCAGCAGTTGTGGCGTGATGCCCTTATCTATGCTGCCGAATTACAGTCACTAGGCGTAGTAAGTGGAGATATAGTTCCCTTGCTTGGTGACAGGGGCTGTGAATATATTACAGGTGTGGTGGCAATATTGATGGTCGGTGCAGCTTATATGCCACTGAGTCCACATGATCCCGAAAACCGTCAACATCAGTTGTTAGAACAATCTACAGCGAAACTTGTATTAATCACCTCTAATTATAGAGAGCAACTAAGCAAGAGCTTGTCCCAAAGCAAGATCTGTATACTGGAATTAGATAGCAAAAAAATAATAAATAATACAACATATCAACCCATTGAAATTCATCCAGCACAATTAGCTTATGTCATTTTCACCTCTGGATCCACAGGACAACCAAAGGGCGCGATGAATTCTATGCGCTCTTTTATGAGTCACGCTGCAGTGATATTAAAAATATTGCAACTGGATAATAGTAGTGTCGTAGCACAGAACGCTTCTACAACATTTGATATTTCTGTATGGCAAATGCTAGTTCCATTGCTTGCGGGATCAACCATTGAAGTTATTGATGAATATCAAGCTAAAGATCCTGAAGCATTGGCAAAACGGATTGCTCAATCAAAAGTATCGGTTCTTGAACTGGTGCCTGTGCTTCTTCGTGCAATATTGGATAGTCCAGAGACTCAAGAAGGTAGTTTGAGTTCACTTGAATGGATTATACCCACAGGTGAAGCAATGCCTCATGCTCTGGTTCAGCAGTGGTTTGCATCTTACCCTGACATTCCCATGCTTAACGCCTATGGGCCAGCAGAATGTGCTGACGATATTTCCCTCGCACTAATTACCAGTGACAATTATCATAAGGAGATCGCGATAGGGTATCCAGTACAAGGGGCAAGAGTCTATCTGCTTGATTCAAACTTAACACCAGTACCAATTGGGGTAAGCGGTGAAATTTATATCGCTGGCACAACGGTTGGTTCTGGTTATTTAAATGATCCGGTTCGTACGGCACAAAGTTTTATACCATGCCCATTTGCACAAGCCGGAGGCATTATGTACAAAACTGGAGACTTAGCCTGCTTCGATGACTCTGGTCAATTGTATTACCTTGGACGTACAGATTTTCAGGTTAAATTACGTGGTCAACGATTGGAGCTTGGTGAAGTAGAGAATTGCATTAAAGGATTTGACGGTATACGTGATAGTGCCTGTGTACTATCCAATGACAAACAACATTTACTTGGCTTTTTCATAGGAAATGAAGATATTGATCAAAATAAGCTTCAGGACTATTTGCGTCAACAATTAACCGATTATATGGTTCCAGCATTATTGAAAAAACTTGTTGAATTTCCATTATCACAAAACGGAAAATTAGATCGCCGTGCATTGTCTGCCATAAGCCTGTCTGGTGTTGAAAAACAACAACCATTAACCACTGAATGTGAACATAGACTAGCAAATTTATGGAGCCAATTACTAGGTTGTGAGCTACCAGGAGGAAACGCAGACTTTTTCCAAATTGGCGGACATTCTTTAATAGCAGCACAATTTGCGGCAAGAGTACGTAATGATTTTTCTGCCGATCTCTCACTCAAAGATATATTTGAATTACGTACCTTATCGTTAATAGCTCATCGCATTGAAACCATGCAAGGTACTCAAAGTTTTATGAGCATTGAAGTAACGGATCGAACCCAGCCAATAGCAGCTTCTTTTGCGCAACAACAACTGTGGCTAGTGAACACTGTAGAGGGAGAAAGTTCTGCATATAATATTTCCGGTTCATTTAAAATTAAAGGTGATCTTTCTCTTGATGCATTTGCTAAGGCTCTAACATATTTAGTTGACAGGCATGAACCGCTTCGCACGTCACTCTTGCAGAATGGTGAACAGATTTTCCAGAAAATTCACGATAATATCGATTTACCCTATGTTTATTATGAAGATTTTGTAATGAAGGACTATTGTCGTGAACGACATCAAATAATGATAAATACTTCATTTAATTTGGAAGAAGCCCCATTATGGAAGGTTGAACTATTTCGTACAAGTGAAAATAATTATTGGTTAAATATGGTTGTACACCATGTAATATTTGATGCTTGGTCTATGTCTATAATGATCCATGATTGGTTTGCTATCTATAATGCCTACCTTGAAGGAAATCAACCACAACTAAGCCCATTAATAGTGCAATATGCAGATTACGCAGTATGGCAAAGACAAGAAATGGCTAGTGACATAGGACAAAAAATGCTCGAATATTGGAAAAAACAACTTTCTAATATTCCCGTTGTCCACAATTTACCCTTAGATGGCGTACGTGATTCTGAATTAACAAACCGTGGTAAGAGTATTGATTTCAAGTTTGATTCTGATCTAAGTAAAAGTATTATTAATTACTCGCAAGAGTCTGAATCAACATTGTATATGGTGCTTCTTGGTGCGTATTCTTGTTTAATTTCACGTCTTGCCAGTCAGGATATAGTTGTTGTAGGATCCTCTTTAGGAAATCGCCCAGATCCTCGTCTTGAACAAGTTCTGGGATTTTTTGTTAATACCTGTGCGATGAAAACAGAATTCTCCAAAAATACCTCCTTTAACGATGTGGTTGCAGCCTGTTGTAAAAATACGGTGATGGCCTCTGATAATCAAGATGTTCCTTTTAGTGAAGTCGTAACAGCTATTAATCCTCCCCGACTCACCAGTGTTAATCCTGTATTTCAACTATTTTTTGTTCTCAACAACACACCCGGTACGAAAACTGAAAACTCCGAATTAATGATTGAAACAGAAATTCCTGAATCACAAATATCCATGTTTGATTTGACGCTATCTATAAACATTGATGAAGAACTGATCCGTGCAAGCTTTACCTATAAAGTTGATCTGTTTACTGAAGAAAGGATCAAAAGAATGAGTGAGCGATTTATGCGTTTGTTGCGAGGCGCTATCAACACACCTGATGAACCAGTTATAAATATCGCAATCGATGAAAAAGTGGCATTACCTAAAATGGGTCGTGCTCGACGTCGAAGTACGGATGAGATTGTATGAAAGAACTAAATCAAAATGCAAATGGAACCCCACTTTCTTATCATCAGGAAAGAATTGCTTTTATTGATGAATTTGAATATAAAAATGTTTATAGCTCTCACCCTGTCTATCATAACATTCCTTTAATTATAAAATTAAAAGGAAGTATTGCCTCTCATCTACTTGAGCAGGCATTCATACATCTTATCGAACGTCACGAAGTTTTTAGAACACGTCTGGGCAAGCAAAAAGGAATAAAATTTCAGAAAGTTAGTGAACAGAGCCAGTTTTTTCTTGAAACAAATGAACATCAGATCCTGAATGAAGATGAAGTTTTGCAACAATGTCTTAAAAAAATAGAACAGACATTTTCTTTAACTGATGACAGCTTAATGAGAGCAACATTATTTACCAATAAAAAACAAGGGTTGAGTTATCTGACAATTATTTGTCATCATTTTATTGCCGATAGACAAACATTAAAAGTGATCTACAAGGAGCTTTTACAGATCTATGAAAAATTAAGACTAAATCAACCTGTTGATTTTCCAGAACCAGAGTTACATTATATTGATTTTAGCGAATGGCAGCGGGAATTGCCTGCTGAAGAAATAGACAAGATGTTTGTCTATTGGCAAAATTATTTACGACACAAACCTAAGCAACTGGATTTACCCATGGAACAAGCACGTCCAGGCATGCATGTATTTAAAAGTGAACTTGTTGAAGCGGTAGTTCCAGTCCAGCTTTATCAAAGCCTTGAAAAACATTCAAAACATTACCAAGTCAATAATAAATCTGTGATTTCTACAGCTTTTGCATTATTAATCAACCAATACACTGATGAACAAAATATTTATTTTGGATTTAGCCAGGACTTAAGAGAGACTGATTGTATAGACACATCTGGCCCCATATCAAATTTGATGGTGATGTTATTTGAAATAGAAAATCGTCCGCTCAACGAACTGGTAAAATCCACATTTAAATCCCACTTGTCAGGAGAAGAATATAAAAACTTACCTTTTGATATGTTAGTAAAAAAGCTCAAGCCAGAGAAGGATATGAGTCGTACTGCATTATTTGATGTATTACTCACTTTTGACGAATTGCCATACCAACCTTATTCTGGAGAAAGCCTGCAAGTAGATGTTATTGAAACTAATCTTGGATATGGCAAATATGACTTTCACTTGTTAATTCAACAGAAAGCTGATGATAGCATCGGGCTGCATCTTGTTTATAACGCGCTTTATTACTCAAAAAATTATGCACAACAATTACTTGATAACTTTGTAAAGATATTAGATACAATTATAAAAAACCCGAACATATACCCTGATAAAATAAACTTACTGTCAGAACAAGAATGTCGAACTCAGCTACGCTTATGTCAACCAGAAGATATCAGTTATCCGAGACAATTAGATATAGCGACACGTTTTGAACAAATGGTTGATAAGTATCCTGAAAATATTGCTGTACGATGTAAAGAACAAGCCCTCACTTATTCTCAGCTTGATAAAAAAGCAAACCAACTCGCGCACTTTTTAAAACAACAGGATTTAAAAAAAGATGATTTGGCAGGTCTATGCTTGTCACCTTCAGTTGATTCTATTGTTACAATGCTTGCATGCCTGAAAGCGGGGGCAGGTTACTTACCCCTGGATCCACAATTACCGCAAAATCGATTGAAATATATTTTAGAAGACGCTTGTTGTCGATTGATACTCTGTGATGATGAAAGCTTTATTGAAAAACAACTTACTCAGAAGACAACAATAAATTTAAAAAACTTTGAATGGAATTCATATTCTAAAGAACGGTTAAACCTGGAAATAACATCAGACTCAATTGCTTATTGTATTTATACTTCAGGTACAACTGGAAAACCTAAAGGGGTTTTAATTGAACACCGCAATGTCATTAGATTATTAATTAATGAAAGCTTGCCTTTTGAGTTTGATCATAAAGATGTATGGACAGTATTTCATAATTTGAATTTTGACTTTTCTGTATGGGAAATATATGGTGCATTATTTTATGGCGGCTGTGCTGTAATTGTTGATCCCTATGTCAAACGCGATACCAACGAATTGTTAGAACTGATTGAACGGGACAAAATTACAGTTTTCAATCAAACACCGAGTTCATTTTATAACTTATCCAATAAATATCTGGCCAATAGCAAACGAGAACTCAGTTTGCGCTATATTATATTTGGTGGAGAAGCACTCAATCCAATACGACTTCAACAGTGGCATGCACGTCATTCAGAGTGTCATTTTGTCAATATGTACGGTATTACCGAAACCACCGTACATGTATCTTATAAAATGCTGACCGAAAAAGATTTAAATGTAAGTCGTAGTATCATTGGTCATCCAATTCCAACTACAGGCTGGTATATTTTTGATCAGAAATTGCGTCCAGTAACGCCTGGTCTTAGTGGTGAACTCTATATTTTTGGTGAAGGGTTAGCAAGAGGTTATCTGAATCGTCCAGAGCTGACCGCCGAACGATTTATCGATAATCCCTGGAAACCAGGAGAAAGGCTTTATCGAACAGGTGATAAAGCTCGTTTTACTGAAGACGGTGAAGTTGTTTATTTAGGGCGTTTTGATTCTCAGGTTCAGATCAGAGGCTTTCGAATTGAGTTAGATGAAATTCGCAGCGTTTTGTTGAATGTATCAGAAATTAAAGATGTTGCTTTGATTGTAACCGATGAATACATTGGCGAGAAGGAAATTATAGCTTATCTGATCACAGAATCAGAGCAGGATAAAGCTGAACTTAGGGCTGAAATAGTTAAATATTTACCGGAATATATGATCCCTTCAGTATTCGTAGATTTAAATGAATTACCCCTGACGAGTAATGGTAAATTAGATAGTTCTTCCTTACCCGATCCAACTGATTGGAGAGGTAATGAGCATCAATATATAGCACCAGTCAGTAAAGCCGAGCATCATCTCGTTAAAATTTGGCAACAGAAGTTAAAGTTAAATCAGGTAGGTATAACCAGTAATTTCTTTGATTTAGGTGGACACTCCCTGTTGGCGACTTCTATTAATGCTGAAATCTTTGAGCATTATAAAGTAGAAATACCTATTCGAATATTTTTTGAAAATCCTACTATCAAATATTTAGCACATTGGCTTGAACAACAAAGCGAGACAGCTCACAAAATTCCCGCTTTTGAGAGAAATGATCAAGTAAATGAGCTTCCTTTATCATTTTCTCAAAAAAGATTGTGGTTTATTAATCAATTAGCAAATGGTACTCCAGAATATAATATGGTTGCACCAATGCGAATTAAAGGCTCGTTGGATATTGATAGTTTTCGTGAAGCTTTTTATCGTATTATCCAACGCCATTCTACTTTACGTTCAATGTTCATTAATCAAGACGGTGAAGCCAAAGTTTTTATACAACCATTAACAAAGCCTGATATCCAGATTAACGATCTGACAAATGAGGAAAATATTGAACAGAAGATTGAACTGTATATTAACAATGAATGTAATTTAGTATTTGATCTTAGTAAAGATGTATTGATAAGACTTCGCATATTGCAATTATCAGATGAAGAAAACCTTATTATATTTAATGTTCACCATATTATTTTTGACGGGTGGTCAATTAATCTATTGCTAAATGAATTTGCTTTACATTATGAAGCAGCTAAATCAAATCGAACTACAGAATTACCAGAACTCCCAATTCAATTTCATGACTATGCTATTTGGCAACAAAAATATCTGCAAGGCAAACATTTAGATAAACTTGTTAACTATTGGTCTAAACAATTAATTGATTATCCACCTGTTCACAGCTTGCCTTTAGATCGTGGTCGTTCTTCTTTTGTGAGTACAGAAGGCGGTCAATTGGAATATTCAATTAACACTAGCTTGGCAAGTTCTTTGATGCACTTAGCAAAACAACGTAAGGCATCTATTTTTATGTTAATACATGCCGTTTTTAGTTTGTTGTTAGAAAGACATAGCAACATGCAGGATATTGTTATTGGTACTCCCATTGCAAATCGAA
>JBFFIY010000128.1:0-14470 GCA_041556195.1 Enterobacterales bacterium | reverse complement strand
TTCAGGAGCGACAACGATGGACTGGTTTTCCACTGAAGCTCCCAGAGGGCAAGCCAATAAGCGCCCATCTTCTTTGTTTTGAAAGCTGGATTTAGAATAACTAATACTGTACTTTCAAGCCTCGAATATGGACGCTTCTTGGCTTGCTGAAACCTGCATTTCCAGGTATCACGGGTATATACCATTTAAGTTTTGGAGAAAACAATTGAAGTCTGGATTAAAGATGTTACTCATACCCATCATTTTGATGGTGGCTTTAGTGGTACTGATTTATACGGCTTTGACCAAAATCAGTTTCCAGTTAGAAGATCTAAGAGCCAAACACCTCAACAAACTGACTGTAACAGCTCAAACTGAATTAGACAGCATTCTTGAGCTTGAATTTAATAAATTTGATAGCCTGATAGATTCTGGTGCCACGAAAACATTATTATCAGAAGGTAATAGCCAACAAATTGGTTTATTTTTAAAACAATGGCAAAAATCTTTTCATTTTTCCTTATTCGCTTTTTTTGACCCTGCTACAAATACCTTTTCTCTCTCAAATGAACAAAAAAAAACCGGTCAACTTTTTGGATTAAAAGACTGGATTGCTCAACGGATGAATGCCGAAAAACCTCAATTACCTCAGTTAAACACGTTTAAATCACAATCCGTATATCTAAACTCCAGCCTGATTTCAGTCTCTGAAAAATCAAAGGCTCTTTTTATTACTGGTTTTCTACTGAATCAACAATTTGTTGAAAAAATTTCCCAAATAACTTCGATGGATGCCACACTCAGAAGCTCTAGTGGTTTAACCTTTAGCACTAAAGACTTCACAGAAATTTCCAACTCAGAACATGCAATACAACTAAAACTCCCAGAGCCATTATCAGCAGCAGGCTATACACTAACTACCTACTACCAGCCTTTTGTTCCTTTTGCAGATACTACTCAATGGCCCCCCATAGGCACGGGTATTGCCAGTTTAATAATGTTGTTAATTATCACCTGGTTAATGATGCAAAGACGTAAACAGGAGCTCATGTGGAAGGCAATTACCTCAGCAGCAGATGCTCCAAAACAATTGAGGGCACTTCGAACAACTGGAATAGCAACCAATGTTGCTACTGTGTTTGCTGAAAAGGCCGAACATACACAGTCAAGAATCAATTCTACTTTAGATGAATTGAAACAGAAACAACATAAATTACAAACAGTTACAAAACAATTGAAAGCAATTAAAGCTGAGCATACTAAATTATTACAGGCTCCTAAACTAAAATCAGGATTTTTATCAAGAATGGGGGATGAAGTCACCGTTCCCATGAAAAGTGTTTCGAGTATGCTTAAGCTTCTTTCCGAATTTAGCTTAGATGATGAACCAAAAGAAATTTTAGGTATCGCACGCAGAAGCCAACAGCAATTATCTAGCAATATTAATAATATTCTGGATTTTTCTAAACTCGATGCAGGTCTACTTAAATTATTTCCCGCAGAATTTGATCTGGAAGTGCTAATTCAGGAGTTGGTTACAGAGTTAAAACCTCATGCTGAATCTAAAGCACTCAAATTAGAATGGAGTTTGAATGATAGAGTACCTTTAAGCTGCTTTGGTGATCGTCAAAGGATCTGCCAGATTTTATTTAACCTTGCAGCCAATGCCATCCGTTTTACTAAAGATGGAACCGTTGGCATTTATGTAGATACTTTATACGTAAAGGGGACTCAACTCATTCGTTTTAGTGTTACAGACACTGGAATAGGCTTACCCAAAGAAGCCATTAACTCCATATTTGAATCATTGGAACAACACTCAAAACTCACTAATAGCAGTTTCGCAGGTAGAATTAAGTTAATCGTATCAAAACAATTGGCTGAACTCATGGGGGGTAATATAGGTGTGAGTAGTGAAATCGGGAAAGGCTCCAGATTCTGGTTTACGATTCGCTACCAGGCTCCAAAGTAATCGACACACAAAACCACCGAAAATGTAGTATTTTGCGCTTAGCTTAGATTTCAGCCAGGAGCTCAGCAACAGCTAACTTAAGTTTTTCAATGGCTATTGGCTTTGAAAAAACCCTGTCAGCCCCCACTCCTTTGGCAAAATCAAGATAACTATCGGGTCGTAATTGACCACCGCCAGAATAGGCAATAATTTTAACATCAGGGTGAATTGCACGTAATTCCTGAATAAGCTCAATACCCTCTTTGTTAGGCATAATCAAGTCTGTGATGACAATATCACAAGGATTTTCTTCAAATAATTTAAAGGCAAGTTCTCCATCAGATGCCTGACTAACTCCATATCCTTCCCTTTCCATAAGATCACTAATCAAGCGTAAAATTTGATTGTCATCATCAACAACTAATACCTTAGCCATGCGTGCTTCCAAATATATAAGTTAAATACAGCCATCCAAAGCGTTTCACTCAAAATAATACAGGATTCCACCTGTAAATCACAACCCTATTTCGAACAAAGCATTTATCCGGTTCCCTAAATCAATTTTAGACTATATTTCCAAAATTACCTGCCAGAGTTAATTATTTAACTCTGCATTCAATAAAAGTGGACCTAATGCAGTTTATTTGAATAAGGTATATACCTACTTAACAAACTCAATTATTTATGATGTTAATCACGATTTTCAGCGAATTTTAGTCTAATCTGTACCATATGAGGTTTAAAAAAACATTCCCGTCTCCCCTTACTAAAAAGCCAAGCGTTGCTGTCTTGTTGTTTTTTTTATTATTTACCTGGACAGAATATGCCAAAGTTGTATTTTCATCTGACTTAACCATCAAACACTTTGTAAAAGATGATGGGTTTATATTTTTATCCGCTACAGATATCATCAAAGATGAATTTGGCTATCTATGGATTTCAAGTCAAAATGGTTTAAGTCGTTTTGATGCCTATGAATTTAAAACCTTTAGTAAGATACCAAAAGACAATACATCACTTGTCGACAACTTCATTCTCGCGATGGCTTCAGATAAAAACGGCAATGTATGGATCGCTACTAGAAATGGTTTATCTCAATACAATACCGCAACACACAAATTTATTAACAGGCCGATTTTAACCCGCATTAATCCACTTCATAATACCATTTCAGCCATAAGTATTGACCATGCCCAAAGAATATGGCTTGGAACATCAGGAGAAGGCTTACAATTATTTACTCCATCAACGAATAAAATGGAATATATTTCGAAACCTGAAGGTATGGCTGGAAATTTTATTAACACCATACTTCCCGATGAAAATGGACTATGGATTGGTTCAGGTACCGCTTTTCTAAGAAGTCAGGGGCAATCAGCACTTTTAAGATATGATTTTTCTAATAAAACATTCAAAGAATATATACTCCCTATAAATTCAGGAGTCACTTCAATCAAAGACTCAAAAAAGGGATTTTATTGGTTAGCCACCTACGGTGATGGCTTATGGATGTTTGATCCAGGAACTGCCAGGTTTACTAAGGTGAATGGTTTTACGGATCAGCAAATTAATGTTATTGAAATTGACTTGTCGGGAAAATTGTGGATTGGCACCCAAGAAGGTTTATTTATATTAGATGACAAAACTGTTCTTCCTTTTTCGTTAGAGAATACGCTTTCAACCAGCCATCGACTTAAGCAAATAATTTCACTTTTTCATGATGATGCAGAGAATCTATGGATTGGAACATGGGACAAAGGATTGTATCAGGTAAATCTTTTTGATAACGGATTTAAAGTAATAAAGCCTGGAAGTGATAGCGATGTAGTTTTGGAAAATGAAGTACTTTCAGTGACCACAGACATGGATTCAAATACCTGGCTTGCGAACTGGTCTAGCGGAGTAACATTATATAAAAAACATGACAAACCATTAAAAAATTATTTTCATACTACTGAAAATAAAAAAAGCCTGGCCCGAGGTTATACCAGACAACTTCATAAAGATAAAAAAAATCAATTATGGATCGGAACCACTCAGGGGTTAAGTCGTTTTTTATCAAAATCCGATAATTTCATTAATTATTACTCTGAAAAAAACGATCCTTACTCACTTTGTGGGGAAAATATTTTGGATATCACTCATGACTTGAACAATGGTTTATGGATTGGAACTCGCGGAGGTGGTGCCTGTTATCTTTCTGAAAACAGCCATAAATTTACTACTTTCAGATATCAGGCCAACAACCCAAACAGTCTAAGTGACAATGCTGTTTCTGCAATTTTAAATGATCCTCCCTATGGTGTTTGGATGGGGACAGAAGGTGGCGGATTGAATTTTCTTGATTCACAAACAAAAAAATTCACTCATTATCTTTCAAACCAAAGTGACTTTGAAAGCCTACCGCACAACATCGTTAGTGCATTACTTAAAGATTCAAAAGATCAAATATGGGTAGCTACTCAAGGAGGAGGAATAAGTCTTTTAAAATTTGCCAACAATTCGAGAAATATTACTGCTTTTGAAACCATAAATACCACACATGGACTATCATCTGATGCTGTAACAGGAATGGAGGAAGACGACGAAGGGAATTTATGGATAGCATCAACTTCGGGGATCTCTTTTTATAACCACAACACCAAAGAAATAAGCATTTTCAATACTGAAAGACATTTTTATAATGGCGCTCATTATAAAGATGCTGACGGCACTATTTACTTTGGTGGAAGTAAAGGTTTGCAATATTTCTCCCCTAAAGAAATAAAAAACAACCCTCACATTCCACCTGTTATAATAAATGAATTTAGATTATCGAATACAATATTAGAACCTTCACCTGATGGTGCTCTTACTACTGGAATTGAATTGGCCAGTTCAGTTAAAGTACCTTATCAACAAAATATTTTCACCTTATATTTTTCTGCATTAGGATATCTTCAACCAGAACTGAATCGGTATCGATACCGACTACAGGGTTTTGATGAAGCCTGGGTTTACAAAGATGACAGACATCGTTCTGCTACCTATACTAATTTACCTCCTGGAAAATATAATTTTCAAATTCAAGCGAGTAACAACGATGGGCTATGGAATTTAGAAGGGAAAAATATACAGATTACTGTGGAAAGCCCCCCCTGGTTTTCGATTTTAGCTATTATTTCTTATTTCATTCTCATTCTTGTCGCTTTAACCTATTTAATATGGGTAGCCAAACAAAGACAGTCCATTCGAGAGTCTTACAATCAAGAACTGAAAGAAACTGAGGAACGATTGAGAATGTCTCTATGGGGAAGTGGCGATGAATTTTGGGATTGGAATATAAAAACCGGTGAAGTCTACCGCTCAAATAAATTGGAAGTAAATACACTTCCAAAAAAATTATTGAATGGTCAAATAGATGGTTTAAAACAGTATATTCATCCAAAAGATCTCAACACACTTAATCAAGCATACCTGGCTCATCGTTCAGGGCGGGAACCAGTGTTTGAATGTACCTACAGAGTTAAAGATCGATATGATAATTGGATTTGGGTGCTGGATAGAGGAAAGCTTGTTGAGTGGGATGAAAATGGCTACCCATTAAGAATGGCTGGCACCATTAAAAACATCAATAAGATCAAGGAAAGTGATGAAAAATTAACCATTATAGCAAAATCGCTTGAAAATACAGCAGATGGTGTATGGATCACCGATCGAAATAAAAATATTGCATTTATTAATGAAGCTTTTTGTAAAATAACCGGTCGCTCTCAACACAATACCCTTCATTCACAATTCCATTTTTCACAAACACAAAAACAAAATAAAGCTTTTGAGGATAATATATGGAAATATGTTGAATCAAAAGGACGATGGCAGGGAGAAATTTGGGATCAGAAAAAAAATGGTGAGAACTATCTGCAAGAACTTAACATAGACTCTGTACGAGATAACGACGGTAATATATCTCACTTTATTGGAGTTTTTTCTGATATAACTCAGCGGAAAAATTCAGAACTGGAACTCCAGAAACTTGCTAAATATGACCGCTTAACAGGATTACTTAATCACACCCAATTCATGATTCAGCTAGAACGAGTTATTAATATAGACACTAAAATTTATAATAATAAATTCGTGCTTATTTTTATAAGTCTTGATGGATTTAAAAACATCAATGATGATTTTGGACTTGATACAGGAGATGAACTCCTCAAAACTACTGCAACTCGATTAAAACAGTCCATGGAAGATAATACCCTTATTTCACGGTTTAGTGGGGATGAGTTTGCTATCTTAATAACCAATCGTTCAGGCTCAGAAGAATTAACTTCCGCAATAACTTCCCTACAAAACAAAGTCACTGAACCCTTCATTATTTCTGAACATGAAATTAAACTCACTGCAAGTATTGGTGTCGCTCTTTATCCAGAACATGGAAACACCCCTAAAAAATTATTTAGCAATGCTCATGCAGCTATGACTCAACAAAAATCAAGATCTGGAAATGGAATTCAATATTTCAATGAAGCCATACGAATTCAAACAAAAATAACGAGTCAGCTTGACCGGGAGTTACGGTTAGCTTTGAGTAACAATGAGATGGGGCTTTATTTTCAGCCCAGGATCTCTTTAAAACATGGAAACATTGAATCACTGGAAGCCGTTTTAAGATGGAACAGCCCTAAACGAGGACTAATTACACCCAGTAATTTTTTACCTATTGCAGAAAAAACAGGTTTAATTCATCCCATGGGTTATTGGATTCTTGATCAACTTTTTTTACTTTCCTCAAGTTGGAGTAAGTTACTAGAGCAGAGAACATTTTCTGTATATTTGTCAGAAAAACAATTACAACATCAAAATTTTGCTATCACTATCATTGATAAATTCTCCAAATCTCAACTGTTGCCTGACAAATTAGAGTTGATTATTCCAGAAAAATTATTACTCAACAATAATATTACAGTTCGTCAGAATATAGAGAAACTCACCAAACTTGGCTGCCCTATATCACTGTCAAACTTTGGAACAACTCATGCTTCTCTTGACTGGTTGATAACTGGTAATCTACATTCAATTAGAATCACTAGAAATCTGGTTAGAGATATTGAAACTAATCCAATTATAAGAAAGGTAGTCGCTGCCATATTGTCATTATCCAATAATATGTCGATTCATTGCACGGCTGATGGCATTGAAAACATGAATCAGGCTAAAATATTAACAAATTTAGGATGCGAGTCTGCAATAGGTAATTACTTTACAGAGGCATTACCCTCTAATGAGTTTGAAAAATTTCTGAATAAATGGGACAATAACATCTGGCATAATTAATGATTGTTATTTCATCTTGGATTCATTTGGGTTTATTAAATTTCAGGGCTAAACGATAGCATGAGAGTCAAAAAATCAAAAAACAACTCTCGTAACATTCGCTTGTATCATGCGTTAATTGGTATTTTATCCGCAATAATAATGAGTATTTTTATACTTTTCGCTACCTTCCAAGATCAAATTTATTTATCAGTTAATTCTATATTTTTTTGGTTATCTGTCTTCTGGGTTATCAATATAACCATCACTTTTATTTTTCTCAACTCAAATAAATTTAATCTGTCTCCACGTTCAGTTACCAACTGGATTAACTATTGGGCATTATCAACCCTGCTTATCTCTAGCCATTTCATGCCTTTGTACACTACATTATTCGCCAGCTTATCATTGTGTACTCTAATATTTGGTTCCTTTAGTTTAAATTCAAAACAACTATTCATGCTTGCTTGTTTCAATGCAATTGGTTTTGCTGTTATTTTGTACAGTCAACAGTACTTCTATTTTCCTGAACTAAAATTTTACAAAATGGATGCAGGGAATTACTGGTTCATTCACCTTGGATTGCTAACATTATTTTATACAGCTGCAAGTTCTGTTAACCAAATCAGTCAAAAATTAAAAAATAGAGTTAGACAATTAAAATTAGCCAATAAAACCATTGAAAAGATGGCTATCACTGATGATTTAACAGGTTTGTATAACCGCCAACATATAACGGAACTACTCAAAAACCAACTCCAACTCCATGCTCGAAACTCCTCCCCATTTACTATTGCATTGGTCAATATGGATTCTTTCAAAACTATAAATCAAGATTTTGGACACCAGATTGGAGATAGGATTTTAATTGCTTTCTCGCACCTTATCAGACGTCAATTCAGGCAGTCGGATTGGGTTGGCCGATTTAGTAGTGAGGAGTTTTTAATTCTTCTACCTGGCAATAGTCTGCAGATGTCGAAATTACCCATGGAAAGACTTCGCACTTCCTTTGAAGAATTAGGTATTTCTGATCTGCCAACAGAAATTATTCACACGCTTTCCGTTGGTCTCGCACAATACCAGGAAGAAGAAACAGCCGATGAGCTAATAAAACGTGCACAAACATCATTAAAAGATGCCAAAATCAGTGGGCGTAATCGTATATCAGAACAAGTAACAAATTAAGAATAGTTCAACTGAACAAATATGCTCTAAATAAAATACTCTAAAATGAAATCGCTCCTTAACGTTGCAAATGTTACAATGTCAAAATTCACAATATGTTAATTAGTCAGTAATATTTTACTAAAACACTAATATTTAACTTAGACACTCCGTATGAGCCAAAAAGTATGAGCCAGAAAAAATTTACCATTGATAAACTTACCAACATGGTCGGACAAGAGATCGCCCAAAGTGAATGGATGATGATTAATCAACAGAGAATTCAAGCTTTTGGCAACTGTACAGATGATCATCAATGGATCCACATGGATCCTGAAAAAGCCAAATCTGAAGGGGGCTATGACGGTACCATTGCACACGGTTTTCTTACTTTATCATTACTCTCCCCCATTCACCTAAATGCTGACTATATACCAGAAGAAGCCAAACAAGTGATCAATTATGGCCTGGACAAGGTACGCTTTATGACACCAGTAAAATCTGGTAGTCGAGTTCGAGGTAAAATAGAACTCATTGAGTGCAGACCTCGTGGGCGTAATATGTATATGATTACAACAAAAAACATTATCGAAATAGAAAATGAAAAAAAGCCAGCACTAACATCAGAATTAAGTACACTTATTACCGTTTAATTCTCTTATATTCTAACCAAAGAAGCAGGTTATATACACATATGGCTCAATTTATTTACACAATGAATCATGTAGGCAAGGTAGTTCCTCCTAATCGCACCATCTTAAAGGATATATCTCTGTCTTTTTTCCCAGGCGCAAAAATAGGGGTGCTTGGATTAAATGGTTCAGGTAAATCTACCTTATTAAAAATAATGGCAGGCCTTGATACTGATATTCTGGGTGAAGCTCGACCGCAAAAAGATATCAGCGTGGGTTACCTGTCTCAGGAACCTCAGCTGGATAATAATAAAGATGTACGAGGTAATGTAGAAGAAGGTCTAAAAGACATCATGCAAACTTTGAAAAGGTTTAATGAAGTCAGTGATGCTTTCGCCGATCCTGAAGCTGATTTTGATGCATTATTATCAGAACAGGCCGAGTTACAGGATAAAATTGATGCCTGCGGCGGTTGGGAAGTAGAACGAACACTTGAAATTGCCGCCGATGCCTTACGTTTACCCCCATGGGATGCAGAAGTCGCTAATCTGTCAGGTGGAGAAAAAAGACGAGTCGCCCTATGTAGATTATTACTATCAAAACCTGACATGTTGTTACTTGATGAACCCACCAACCATCTGGATGCGGAAAGTGTAGCCTGGCTCGAACGTTTCTTACATGAATATCCAGGCACTGTTGTCGCAGTGACTCATGATCGCTACTTTTTAGATAATGTAGCAGGCTGGATCCTCGAACTTGATAGAGGTCACGGTATTCCCTGGGAAGGTAATTACTCTTCCTGGTTAGAACAAAAAGAAGCACGTTTGGCTATGGAGCAAAAACAACAACATTCTCACCAAAAAGCCATGAAGGCTGAACTGGAATGGGTACGCTCAAATCCAAAAGGAAGACAAGCAAAAGCCAAGGCTCGTATGGCACGTTTTGATGAATTGCAAAATCAAGACTTCCAAAAAAGAAATGAAACAATGGAACTCTATATTCCACCTGGACCCAGATTAGGTGATCAGGTAATTGAAGCCACCAATTTACAAAAAAGCTTTGCTGACAAAGTGCTCTACCAGTCACTTTCATTTAATCTGCCACCGGGCGGAATAGTAGGCATTATTGGACCCAATGGGGCGGGTAAAACCACCCTGTTTAAGCTTATTACCGGTGAAGAAATACCAGATGGCGGTCAAATAAAAATTGGTGAGTCTGTACAACTGGCCTATGTTAATCAATCCAGAGATCATCTGAATGATAATAAAACTGTCTGGGATGAAATTTCTGAAGGTTCAGATATTATTCGCATTGGCAATTATGAAGTATCCTCCAGAGCTTACGTGGGGCGATTTAATTTCAGGGGTTCTGAACAACAAAAAATTATAGGTCAACTATCTGGCGGAGAAAGAAACCGGGTTCATTTGGCCAAATTACTGCGTAGTGGAGGAAATTTGCTATTATTAGATGAGCCAACAAATGATCTTGATGTTGAAACACTACGTTCATTAGAGGAAGCCTTACTCACCTTTCCCGGTTGTGCGGTAGTTATTTCACATGATCGTTGGTTCCTGGATAGAATTGCTACACATATTCTTGCATTTGAAAGCAACAGTGAAGTCGTCTGGTTTGAAGGTAATTACTCAGAATATGAACAGGATAGAAAGCGTCGGTTAGGGCCTGAGGCAAATAACCCACACCGCATAAAATATAAAAGATTAAGCTGAGACCAGGGCCTGGTTGGAAATCTAAAAAGGAAAAACCCATGACATCGGGAAATCGAAGACGATTTGAACGTATTGAAACAACCGGAAAAATGTAGCTTTTTCACCTCCCAGGTGACTGAAAAATGCTTACCTCCATGGATGGAGGGTATGCAGTAGTAATGCCTGGAGCATTACCTGTCCATCTTTTTTAGCATACGACCCACAGGGATGTGGGATGTGCTGTTTATTTGACGATCATGCTGTCCTGGCAATAAACTGCGACGCACTTAAAATATTAAATCGCATCTAGTACTTCTGATAATCGTGTAACCGCAACAATTTCCATACCCTTAATTGCTTTTACCGGGCGATTGGCTTTGGGTACAATCGCTCGGGTGAAACCATGTTTTGCCGCTTCTTTTAATCGCTCCTGCCCATTGGGTACCGGCCTCACTTCACCTGCCAGGCCAACTTCACCAAAGGTTAATAAATGAGCACCTAGTGCTCGATTTCTTAAACTGGAAATAATTGATAAAATCAGCGCCAGATCTGCACTGGTTTCCATGACTTTAACACCGCCCACAACATTTAAGAAAACATCTTGATCATGACAGGAAACACCGCCGTGTCGATTTAATATGGCCAGAAGCATTACCAGCCGGCTTTGATCCAGACCTACAGCCAACCGTCTTGGATTGCCAGATTGTGTATCATCCACTAAAGCTTGCACTTCGACCAACAAAGGTCGACTGCCCTCCCAGGTAGCCGTCACAACGCTACCTGCCACTGGTTCACCATAACGACTCAAAAAAATTGCAGAGGGATTTTTAACTTCTTTTAAACCAGTATCAGTCATAGCAAAAACCCCCAGCTCATTCACTGCTCCAAATCGATTTTTTACAGCACGAATGACTCGATAACGATTATCACCATCACCCTCGAAATATAGAACGGCATCTACCATATGCTCTAAAACTCTGGGGCCTGCCAATGCTCCATCTTTCGTGACGTGCCCCACCAGAAATAAAGCGGTACCGGTTTGCTTGGCAAAACGTACAAGTTGTGCGGCACTTTCTCTCACTTGAGCCACACCACCTGGTGCCGACTGTAAACCCTCGGTGTAAATAGTTTGAATAGAGTCTACCACCATAATTTCAGGTTTTTCCTTTAAAGCCGCCGAAGTTATTTTCTCTACCCTTGTTTCAGTCAACAAGCGTAATTTATCTGATGGTAATTCCAATCGCTTGGCGTGCAGAGACACCTGTTGTGAAGATTCTTCTCCTGTTACATATAAACAAGGATGTTTTTGACTTAGCATGCAAAGTGTTTGTAATAACAAGGTCGATTTCCCTACACCTGGATCACCTCCTATTAAAATCACGCTGCCCGACACCAGACCTCCTCCAAGAACTCGGTCAAGTTCACTCATACCACTTGAAGTTCTATCTAGTTTTTCCTGAGGAACATCTTTAAGAGATAAAATAGCTGCCTGACTACCACTATAACCCGAAAATCGACCATATTTTTCCGAGCCTGGTTTCTCAGCAATGGATTCCACCATGCTATTCCACTCACCACAGTCACTACATTGTCCCATCCATTTATTCGCGACTGAACCACAAGCTGAACAGCAATAAATTGTTTTGTCTTTGGCCAAAAATTGATCCTCACTAAATGTGTATTAATAAG
Organism: Enterobacterales bacterium; assembly: GCA_041556195.1. Lineage (GTDB taxonomy): Bacteria > Pseudomonadota > Gammaproteobacteria > Enterobacterales > 21-14-all-40-8. The sequence continues at coordinate 2,051 of JBFFIY010000128.1, read as the reverse complement.
TATTAATAAGTATTAATAAGTATTAATCCACAGGTTAACGGCAATAGCTTACTTGTGCAAAGAAAATTTAATTCATTAGTGACATTATAACTTTCATATGATTTTTATATAATCAATTAAATCAATCATGGTTTAAACGGATAAAAACTGTTATTGTTTGTACTTTGTTCTTTCTATTAACTCCCTGTATTTTATGACCTTTAGCTTATGACTCTTATTCTATGAAAACGTGGCAACCTAAACACTGGGAACAGTTCCCTACACTACAACAACCGACTTACCCGGCTCAGGGTCCCTTGATAGAAGCCTGTAATGAGTTAAGCCTGCTTCCCCCCTTAGTAACTCCGAGTGAAGTCGATAAACTCAAAAGTTATCTGGCAGAAGCGAGTCTTGGTAAGCGTTTCATTCTTCAAGGTGGAGACTGCTCTGAATCTTTTGCAGACTGCTCTGCTGATAAAATTACCAATAAACTAAAAGTTCTGCTTCAAATGAGCTTAATACTGGTACAGGGTTTGGAAAAGCCCATCACTCGAATTGGACGTATAGCAGGTCAATATGCAAAACCTCGTTCAAGTGATATGGAATCCGTGAATGATGTTATTCTACCAAGTTATCGTGGTGATCTAATTAACGATGCCAATTTTACCAAAGAAGGACGAGTACCCGATCCTAAACGAATGCTGCAAGGTTATGGTAGAGCATCACTGACGCTTAATTATATCCGAGCCCTGGTAGAAAGTGGTTTTGCAGATTTACACAATCCAGAAAAATGGCAACTTCCTTTTCTTAAAAATGCAATCAATGGCGTTAAATATTCAAAGCAGGCTGTTCAGTTACAGGATTCTATTAAATTAATGGAAGTGCTTAGCGGGGGCCCAGCCAGAAATTTACAGAAAATTGAATTTTTCACTAGTCACGAAGCATTATTACTACATTATGAATCCGCCTTAACCAGAAAATTTGATGACAAATGGTACAACTTGTCAGCCCATTTTCCCTGGGTAGGTATGCGAACTGGCTTACCAGCTAATGGCCACATTGAATTTATTAGAGGTATTGAAAATCCTGTTGCGATAAAAGTTGGCCCTGCAATGACTGCAGAAAGGCTGCTTAACCTTATTGAAATTCTTGATCCACATTGTCAGCCAGGCAAACTATCGCTGATCCACCGTTTTGGTGTCGCTAATATAGAACAATTGCTACCACCTCTGATAAAAGCGGTTCAAACAACTGGCCACACTCCTTTATGGATTTGCGATCCTATGCATGGCAATACCCACTCAACCTCCAATGGCACAAAAACTCGTCAGTTTAAAGATATTAGTAGAGAGCTCGAACTTGCTCTGACTCTTCACCAGCAAAATGGCAGTATTTTGGGAGGTGTTCACCTGGAGTTAACTGGAGATGCCGTCACTGAATGCCTGGGTGGTTCTCTTGATTTAACCGAAGCTGATTTGACTAAAAATTACTGTTCTTCAGTTGATCCCAGACTCAATGCCGAACAAGCTTTAGAAATGGCTTTTGTTATTGCTGACATGGCAAAAAATCAGTAGTACTAACCATAGCTTATATATAAATTTTTTTCTGTATTTAACTGGCTACAATTTACTTAGAAAAGATTATGTCAAATCAAGATAAAATTATAAAGTCCGAAACAAAATCCAATAACAAAATATTAGATGAGGGAAGAATGTCCTCTCATCAAATTTCAGAAGAAACACCATCAGAAGAACAAGAAAAATCTGCAAGCAATCCGCCTGACAACAAATCAAGCATTAGCCTTTTTCAAACAGTCTTAAGTGTTTTAGCTGCTATGATTGGCATTCAAAATGATCAAAATAGAGAACGGGATTTTAAACAGGGTAGTAGTGGCACCTTTATTGTAGTTGGTATTATCATGATAATAATCTTTATTTTTACGCTTATACAGGTGGTAGATTCTGTATTGGAATCTTCTGGCGTTCAATGATAATTAACTCTAAAACTCAACAATAATTTTGTTTATAATTATTTCACTGAAACAGGCAGCTTCATTGATTAAGGGTATATAG
>JBFFIY010000127.1:0-14721 GCA_041556195.1 Enterobacterales bacterium | reverse complement strand
ATCATTTGATGGTTTTGATCTATCGACCAATTATCTTGTGATCGATTGACTATTCTTGTTGTGATCTTTCTCTTACAATATTTGTTTTTAATGAATTCTCTGCTGCGGAATGTGGGTTGTATATCTACCGCCTAAGGCGGTGGCTTGGACAAAGGCTAAGCCGTTGTCTTAAGTATCTACCCATGATAGTTCTCGTTATGTTATCCCCATAACATTAACAAGAGGTTTATCATGAGTAGATTTAAAAGATTATCGCATGTGATATGGTGTTGTAAATATCATATTGTTTGGGTGCCAAAATATCGTTTTAGAATATTGACTGGAGCAGTAGCGGGAGAATTATTCAAAACAATACATGTTTATTGTGGTCGAATGAACAGTGAAGTGCTTGAATTAAATATTCAGAGTGAACATGTGCATCTAGTTGTTTCGATGCCACCAAAGGAATCAGTTTCAAAGTTATTAGGAACAATTAAGGGCAAGACGGCAATCCAGATATTTCGCCAGTTTCCCAATTTGAAGCAAAAGCCGTATTGGGGGAATCATTTTTGGTCAAGAGGGTATTGTGTTGATACTGTAGGTATTGATGAAGAAATCATACGCAAGTATGTCAAATTTCAAGAAAAGGAAGAAGCACTGCAAGAAGGATTTAGTTTTAATTAGGATGGGCGTGATCGCTCGCCCGCGCCTCTTATGCCGCAACTTTCCAGTCATATTTTGCAACTATTTTATTATTTGGATAAAGCTCATCATTCAGTTTTCTAATACGAAACTTTGAAAATTCATCCCAGTGCTCATTCAAGTTTACTGAGCGAAGCTCTAACATTGCTTGAGCACCTTTTATTGTCCAACGCATTCTGGAACGCTCCATACGATCTTTAATAAAATGCCTGCATGCGCCTTCTATTACTCCTGATGCTATTGGATAGCCCTTTTCAAGATAATGGTGATACTGCATTCTGTCCTGATTTTTCTTAAGGTAGTTACAAATTTTTCTGAGTTTCTCTGTTTTCTTTTTCGACAACTTTCTTTTGCTGGCCATTTGTTTTAAGCCTCGGATCACACCTTTTACTTGCCCCTGTAAAATTCGCAAGACTCGCTCTTCAATAAATGCCAGTTTCTCTTCATGGTTATTATAAAAAAGTCCAGCAGCATCCCAAACTCTTGGGGTGGCATGTAATAAATCCAGGACTTCAATTCGATTATCCGGAAGCTTTTCGGCAACCGTCCATAAAGAGGGTTGCCCATCCATGATGATCACAACAGGCTTGATGTTATCAGGGTTACGTTGTTCATTTTCTGTCGCCAGCCAATTGAAAATTTCTTCCGTGGCATTAATTTCCTGCCCTTTTTCAACTCGAGTCAAACTAGCTCTGACACGCTTGTTCAGTGGTTTGACACGAGGGCTCTCATCTTTTGAGTCAGGCTTATTCTGAAACAAAGAATTGATGACTTCTTCTGGTGTCCGTCTATTTGGGGCACTTGAATAAGCACTGCCAACTATCGCCATTTTCTTTCTGTCGGGCTTAGGGCCTTTTTGAGGCTTATGGGTTTCTATCTTTTTTCCCGTCACTTTGGTGAGCACCGGTACACCTTTGCCATCGGCTGTGGCAACAATAATTTCGTGTTCTTCATCCGGCTTTATTTTAGGCAAACTTTGACGAAAATTCTCGATGGCTTCAGCCCCCTGATAAGCCATCCGCTCTATACTCTCAACGGGTTGTTTGAATTGCAGTATTCTATCCAGCACTTTATTGACCTGGTTAAATGGGTTTTCCACCGAGAGCTGTTGGTTCCAGTCCTGTAACAAATAAGAAAATCGTGTTTCGGGTAACTATAAGCGATTATCTAAGGGGACGAACTCGACCTTCTGACCTTCTCGGCTGCCATAAACGACACGCACCAGCTCATAAAGCCCAAAGATTGAACGGTAGCACGTTTTTGTGGTCTGGGAAGCCGTTTGACAGTTTTTCCAGAAGGCAATTCAATTTGTTTCCCCAGGTCTCCATCACCTTGTAACGCAATAAACTGCCCGAGTGCCAGGTGTCCCATCGTGAGCAATCTGTCAAAGATGCCTTGCTCAACCTGATGAGTCGCTTTTCCCTGTTTAGCCTGTTCAAAAATATAGTCAACCAGTTTTTCAGCTTCGCCCAATAACATTTTCTTGCTGTGATAAGTGTTTAAGTCAGCTATCTTCTTCATTAAAGGTTCCTTCGGGTTGTTTGTTTTTCTGCAAAAAAACTATAACTGATTGAACCTTTTTTCATACTAGAGTTTGATTTATTTCCTATTTTCAAATGGTTACAGGCGCGGCCTATCGGTCACACCCGTTATGAATTCATCACCCTGCCTAGCCTGTTTTCATTTTCCATACATAAGATTTTTCTGTCAGTAGCTCAATAATTCTGTGTCTAGGTTATTTAGGTTAAAGTGCCAGGAAAAGTGACACTGTCTGGATTTTAACATATAATCGGCAAATATCATCAAAGATAGCATGGATAATACTATAACAGCCCATGCAATTGTGTGTCTAAGGATAGGTAATCGTTTAACTATAGTAATGTACTATTCAATTTAGTCAAGTATGGTTTGGCTTTGTTTTGATAAATTTAGTTCTCGCCAGAATGTTTATTCGGTATAACCTCAAACCTTTTACTGATGTTGAGCAAACTGTCTTGTTAGTTATGAATATGTCACATGGCCTTGACCATTTTAATATTCCATACATAAGGTTTTTCCAGAATTAAACCAATAGTTTTCAACTCATTCCCATAAAAATTAGTTTAATTAGAAAAAGAACCTTAAACCAAATCTGTAGGCGACCTTATTTGCATGTTTTTGGGAAGGTGTGGGCTGAAAAAGGAAATTTTGTCCGAATTTTGATAAAAATTGGCTGAATTTGACGAATTTCATCAAACCATATTATTTATAATTGTGTAACAGTTTGTGTGTAAAGTGTATGCGTCTTATCATATATAGTGCAATAGTTTACTCGTTGTTGTTATTTAATCGGGATATTTCATGCCATTAATTTTAATAAATTTCAATTCTTTACGGAAACATTCTAACAATTTGATATATTTAATTCTGACTAGAATGTCTTTTTATATTGAAGATTTCATCAGTTTTATTAATTTCCCTGAAAAATGTTATGTGGTAGCTTCGCCCACTAAGGGAGTTATAGTGGAAGGTATAAAAACATGGAAGTAGAAAATTTAGCTGCACGCTTGCAGCGAACCGAGAATTTTTTGTCTCAGGATCCAGCTAATCTCAGTTTATTTCATGATTGTTTTGAAATCTGTTTACAGCTTGGAGATTATGATAAAGCTCAACAACTGGTTGATGAGGCTCTTCAGCGGCATGTTAATGAACCCTCTATAAATTTTAATCAATCAAAAATCTATTTAGCCAATGGGCAATTTGTAGAGGCTCTGGTTCCCCTTCATTCATTGCAGAAACAAGGAATTAACAACCCTGGAATCATTTATAATATTGCTTGGGCAAAGTTGAATCTTGGACAGTATGAATCTTTAATTGATGATGTTGAAGAATTCTCTGAATTTGTGCCAGAATATCCTCCACTTCTGATTATTAAGGCCAGAGCCTTACACCTACTTCAAAAATTTCAGGAAGCTGTTGATGCACTTAATCTTTATATTGATTTAGATGCATCAAATGCAGAAGCCTTTGGGTTAAAGGCGCTTTTGTTACTGGATCTTGGTCAATACAGTGAAGCCAAAAAGATCGCGAAAAAAACATTAGAACTTTACCCCTACAATCATGAAGCACTCATCACTTTGTCAACGATTGCTCTTAATGAACAAGAGCCAGATCAGGCTTTAACTTATCTATCTACAAAACAAGATCTTACAGCCCAGTCTGGGAGAATGATGCTTAATCTTGGTCAAGCCCATATGTTAAATATGCAGTTTGATGACGCTGAATTGGCATTAAATGAAGCGGCATCATTAATGTCATCTCATATAGGTACTTGGCATGCTTTAGCCTGGGTTGAAATCGTTCTAGACAAAATAGACGATGCGAAACGCTGTTTCGAAAGAGCAATGGAACTTGATCGAAATTTCTCTGAATCTCATGGAGGGCTGGCTGTAATTGCAGTTTTTCAGAATGATTTTAAGTTGGCTGAGAAATACACCAAAGTAGCTATCCGCCTTGACCCCATGAGTGCATCAGGCCGTTATGCCGAAAGCCTGTTATTAGATAAAGGTGGTAATGCCGAGGTGGCTAAAGCCCAAATAATCGAATTAATGACTTCAGCAAAAGGCGTTGATGGTAGTCCTATAACACAAATGATAGCAAAGGCAAGTCAGCGCCTGAATCTAACTCCAAACAAAAATACAATTCAGTAGGTGAAAATATGGATGTAGATTACGCCATATTTTTAATGGGACAAATGCTGAACACTGTATTGTTGGTTACAGGGCCAATTTTTGCGGCAGCACTAATTATAGGATTAATGATCAGTATTTTTCAGGTTGTTACCCAAATTCAAGAAATGACATTAACATTTGTGCCAAAAATACTGGCAGTGGTTGGAGTGCTGGCATTATTAGGACATTGGATGTTAACAACGATTGTTTCTTTTACCGAATTTATGTTTCGCAGTGCAGCTTCGGTGAGTTAGGTAAAACGCTATGAATGCATTGATTGATTTAGGTATGTTGTATTTGGCTCGGTTAACGCCGTTATTTCTTATGCCGAGTCTACTGCCAATAGCTAAATTACCAGCTTTTGTGAAAATAGTATTAGCAATAACAATTGCTTTATTGATGGCTGTTTCAATGCCTCTGCCCGAGGGATTTCAATCCTTATTGGGGCTTGAATTATTTGTTGCCATGGGGCAGGAGTTTTTTATTGGAATAGGGCTTATTTTCGGTATTCAAATAACTTTAGCGGCGATATTATTTGCAGGGAAAATAGTTGATTTGCAGTTAGGCTTTGGCGTTGCTTCGGTTTTAGATCCGATGACTCAAAGTCAGGAAGCACTTGTTGGCTCTTTGTTAAATACTTTGTTTACGGTGTCATTTTTTATCCTGGATATGCACCATCACTTGTTAAAGGGAATAGCTGCAACGTTTCAATATTTTCCTGTCGGTTCTAACTTCATTGCCCCATCTTCTAACCAAATAATGGCTTATTTTTCGAGCCAATTTGTACTCGGGCTTCTAGTGGTAATGCCCGTTATGTTAGGAATGTTTTTACTTGATACCATGATTGCATTTATTAGTCGTACTATGTCACAAGTCAATGTTTATTTTGTTAGCTTGCCTCTGAAAATATTTACCGGAATTTTTATTCTGAGTATTTCCCTTAAATATATGGCAGGTTACATCGAAAATATTTTTACTCAATCTATTCAAACCTGGTTTGCAGGTTTCGAGGTGTTTTAAGCGGTATGGCTGATAATGAAGAACAGGACAAATCAGAAGAAGCCAGCCCATATAAATTGGAGCAGGCGAGAAAAAAAGGTCAAGTAGCTAAAAGTATAGAAGTTAACTCAATTGTTACATTAACAACCTTTACATTGATGAGTATGGCTTTGTTTCCATTGATTAGCGAGGCTGTAACGAAGCAGTTTCAACAATATTTTATTAGCTCAGGTTATCTTAAGATAAACACTACAACTGTAATTGAGCTTTTTTTAGATTCAATTACTCAAATGTTGACTGTTCTTAGCCCCATTATTGTGGCTCTGGTTTTATTGGGTATAGGTGTAACTATGATGCAAACAAAACCAGTGTTTTCTACAGAACCTCTGAAGCCAAATTTTAGTAAATTGAACCCAGTGAGTGGGTTTCAAAAATTATTTTCTATAAAAATAATTTTTGAATTAGTTAAAACAATATTGAAACTGAGTGCTATTGGAGTGTTTTTCTATTATGGTCTTAATTCTATAATGGATAACTTACTAGCATCTAAATATCTTGCACCTGCAACAGTCAATGAATATTGGTTTGATAACTTTAAAGTTGCAGCAATCACTCTTATTTTGATTTTGATACCCTTTGCGCTCATGGATTTTATTTTTTCAAAACGTGAATTCGTAAAAAAGATGCGCATGAGTAAACGTGAAGTTAAGGAAGAAGTAAAGCGCCGAGATGGTGATCCAGAAGTTCGCTCCAAAAGAAAAAAAATACAAAATGAATTGTTGAAAAAAACTTCATCTATTACAAATGTAAAAGATGCGGATGTGATATTAACCAATCCAACACATTATGCTGTGGCCTTGAAATATATACCACATGAAATGTTAGCGCCAATTGTTGTGGCAAAAGGTAGTGATTTGTTAGCAGATAAAATAAAAAGAGCCGCATTAGAATATAATGTTCCAATTTTTCGTCAACCTAAACTAACCCGTAAAATATTTAAAGAAACAGAGATCGAACAACCCATCATGGAGAGTAATTATATAGAAGTTGCTCCGATATTTAGATGGGTTTTTGAATCCAAAGGTAAGGTTTTTTAATCTTTATGAAAGCTATATTTCAACAATTTAAAGGCGGTAAACAGGATTTATTCCTGGCTATTGGTGTCGTTGGTATCTTGATGGCACTATTTACTCCAATACCTGCAGGGTTATTGGACTTCCTGATTATTTTAAATTTCAGCTTTGCCTTAGTTATTCTATTGTTAACCTTTTATACCGATAAACCGTTAAGTTTTTCTACTTTTCCATCAATGTTATTGATTGTCACTTTATTCAGGTTAGCATTAAATATTTCAGCAACTCGACTCATTTTAGAAGGTGCTTCTGCTGGCCGTGTGATTGGTGCCGTTGGTGAATTTGCCGTTGGTGGTAATTATGTTATTGGTCTTGTGGTTTTTCTTATACTTATTGTTGTTCAATATGTGGTGGTAACTAATGGTGCCCAACGTGTTGCTGAAGTGGCGGCGAGATTCACATTAGATAGTATGCCAGGTAAACAGATGAGTATCGATGCTGATATGAATATGGGACTTATTGATGAACTGGAAGCGAAAGAAAGGCGTAGTTTTATTGAAAAAGAAGCAAATTTTTATGGCGCAATGGATGGTTCTACTAAATTTGTAAAAGGCGATGCGATAGCCGGAATTATTATTATATTGATTGATATTATCGGCGGCCTTTCTATTGGTGTTATGCAACATGGTATGAGTTGGGGGGAAGCATTAACAACCTTTACATTGTTAACGATTGGTGACGGAATTGTTACTCAAATACCTTCCCTGATAATTGCCACAGCAACAGGAATTATTATTACTCGTGCAGCGTCAGATGGAAAGTTGGGTCAGGAAATTACACGTCAAATTACCGCGCAACCTAAAGTATTAATTATTGTAAGTGGTGCGCTTTTTCTTTCTCTATTTTTACCAGGATTACCAGCATTTCCTGTTTTTCTATTATTTGTTAGCTTCTCTTTAATGGCTATCTGGGCAATTAGGAATGACCCTGATAATGAAGAACCAAACGCAGAGAAAGAAGATAAAAAGGGTGTAAAAGAGGTTGATGACTTTGAAGAGTTACTCCAGGTTTTCCCCCTTGAATTAAAACTTGGGTCTAATATAGCGTCATTTATGAAAGGTTCAAAAGAAGAAATGGAACAGAGACTAAAATTATTTAGAAAACAATATGCTAATGATTTTGGCTTTGTTTTGCCAGACGTGAGAATGAAGGATAAGGAAAGCTTGAAAAGTCAAGAATACGAGATCTCAATTCAGGGCAACAGAATTGCAAAAGCGGAATTAATGCCGGATAAGATCTTAGCAATAAATCCAGGGAATAAACAGAAAATTGAAGGTATTGAAACACAAGAGCCTACTTTTGGCTTACCAGCAATCTGGATTGAAAAAGATAAAACAAATTATGCTCGTAGTCTTGGGTTTACAATTGTTGATCCGCTGACTGTTCTAGTGACTCATTTTTCAGAGGTAGTAAAAGCTGGAGCATCGAATTTACTTACCAGAACGTCAACCGAAGAGTTGGTGAACCGTATTCGCCAGCAACATTCTGGACTTATTGAAGAGCTTATTCCTACAATACTAACTTATTCGGAAATTCAAAAAGTACTACAGCAGTTGCTTGATGAAAAAGTATCTATAAAAAACATTTCTTTGATACTCGAGGCCATGATTGAGGTAGGGAAAGTTAGTAAAAATATTGAAGTGATCACCGATAAAGTTCGTGAAAAATTGGCCGGAACTATTTGTCAGCGACTAGTTAGTGATGATGAAAATATTCATGTTTTAACCATGGAGCCAAACCTGGAACGGAAAATAATACAGGGTATTCAAACAGATGAAAACTCTTCATCGTTACTATTAGAACCAGGTGTCACTGATAAACTTTTGACTGCAGTAGCCTCATCCTCGGAACGAATGATGGCCGCTAACCGATTACCTGTCATCTTATGTACGCCCCTGATAAGAAGACATTTAAAGAAACTGCTTAATAGAGTTATACCGCATGCCACAGTTTTGTCTCTCAATGAAGTTCCTTCTACAGCAAAAATTCGAGCTTTCGGTGTGGTTGCTTTGGAGGGAAATAAAGTATGAGTGATGTGATTCAGGCGTTAGGTGGTGCTTTAAATAATGATTTAGAGGCGATAAATCATATTGCACAAAACCTGGCCAATGTAAATACTCCTGGTTATAAATCGACAAGTTCAGTATTAGGCCAGACAGATTTTTCTGAGTCTGTTTTGGGCGTAAAGTCTGCACCACAAGTTAATGTGACAACAGCGACAGTATTTAATTTTGCTAACGGAGCATTACAGCAGAGTAAGCGTTCTCTAGATGTTGCAATCAGTGGAAATGCATTTTTTAAAGTTTCACTTCAAGGGAGTGAAGCTTATTCAAGAAATGGATCATTGAAAATCAATGAAACAGGTACTTTGGTCAACAGTTTGAGTTTGCCTTTGTTGACCGATCAAGGAACTATAACCTTTGATAACCCTGTCAATATAAAAATAAAAGCAGATGGAAGTGTGCTTCAAAATGGAAACTTATTAGGCAAACTTGAATTAGTTAACTTTAAAAATTTACAACATGTAGAAAATTTAGGTAATGGTATGTTAGCTACCCCAATAACAAATATTATACCAGCTGAAAACTGGGTGATTAACCAGGGATTTATTGAAGCTTCCAATGTTAATACTTCTCAAGAGATGGTTCGCATGATGGAACTCTCTAAACATTTCGAATCTGTACAGAAAGCTTTGACTATATATGATCAAGCGTTAAATTCAGGTATTACTAAACTAGGCCAATAGGAAATAGAAATGATAGATGCACTATATATCGCGGAAACAGGATTGAATACATATTCAACTTATCTTGATGTTATATCGAATAACATAGCTAACATAAGTACTTCTGGTTTTAAGAAAACGGGAGTGAATTTTACGGACATGGTTTATAAAAACTCTCATGTGCAAGAAACTCAAAACCTGGATAGTACTACTTTTGCAACGCATCAAGTTGGCTTAGGTACATCAATTTCTTCTACCTACAAAGTTTTTACTGATGGTCAATTAGTACAAACCGATAACCCTATGGATATTGCCATTAGTGGTAGCGGTTTTATAGAGGTGGAATTACCTGACGGGAGTTTAGCTTACACCCGTGCAGGCAGATTGACTACAGATAAGGATGGTTTTTTGGGTACAATAGATGGTTATCGTTTGTCAAAAAATATTCAACTGCCACCTGATACGGAAGCAGTTGCAATTTCAACTAACGGACATGTTTTAGTGAAACTTGCTGGAGAAAATGAGCCTGTGGAAATAGGAACAATTGAGTTGACAAGGTTTATGAATCCAGAGGCTCTTAATTCACTTGGTTTTAATGTTTATACCCAGACAAATGAATCTGGGGAAGCCTTTTCATCTACTCCTGAAGAAGGCGGGATGGGTAAAATAATTCAAGGTTACAATGAAGTTTCAAATGTTTCATTAACCGAAGAAATGGTTAACATGATGACAGCACAAAGGGCCTTTCAATTGAATTCGAGAGTTATACAGGTTGCCGATCAACTCCTTGAAACAATTAATAATATGAAGCGTTAAAAAATGATACGTTTGTTTTTGATTTTTATTTTTTTGATAACTTATTCTGAGGTTGAAGCTTCAGATGTAGCATTATATCTGAGTTTTAAAAGCCCAGTAATTAGAGCCAATAATGATACTGTGAAATTAAAGGATGTTCTAATTATTGAGGTGTTGAATAATGATTCTGGCTTTAATAAGGATGCTTTAGGCGAAATAACCTATTTCATAACTGAGGAGTTCCTGGATTCCCAACGGCTTATTGAATATATAGCAAAAAAAATAAATTCTCCTGTAGAGAGATTAAGATGGAGAGGAAGCAAACAAGTTAAAATAAATCATTCTATGTTTGGAATACAATATCAGAAATTAGGGCTTCAAATAAAAGAAACGCTTATAAATCATCTAAGTAAACAATTTATTGATGTAGAGGTTGAACTGGTCAACCAAAAAAATGGACTTAATTTATTAAAACAGGCAACAGGTTTCAGGATTAAAAATCTTGATCGGGTAAAAGCAAAAAAACGAACTGCCATATGGATAGAGTTACTTGATGGAACAAAGGTGATCTCAGAAATGCCCGTATGGTTCAGGGTGAAGGTTTTTGCCAATGTACTTCTTGCTGATGAAGACATTAACAAGCATGAGGCTATGGAACCCAATAAATTTTCTTTGAGCCTAATTGATGTTACTGGCAGGCAGACAAAATATATTCAAGATGTTTCCAAACTAAATAATCAATGGGCGACAAAAAACATCTTGTTGGGAACTCCTTTGCAAAAGTCATTTATTGCTGATGAGCCACTTGTGAAACGAAATCAAAATTTACTCGTAGAGTACAAAAAAAATAATATTTTAATACAAGTGAAAGGGAAGTCTATGAACAATGGTTTTTTGGGAGACTCAATATTAGTGTTGATTGAAAATACAAAAAAACCTGTAAAAGTCAGGGTAATGGCAAAAAATAGAGTGGAAGTGGAGTTTTCTGATGTCTAAATTTATGTTCTTATTATATTTTATTTATTCAAACCTGTTGATTATAACTTTAATCAACAACGCCTCTGCTGAGAGTTTATATAATGAAAAATCTTTTCAATCATTGGTTGCTGACAAAAAAGCTTTTAAAGTCGGAGATTCACTTACTATTTTGGTTGTCGAAATGGCGCGAGCAGAATCCAGAGCAGGTACGGGTAGTGAAAATAATACGACAATTCGTGCTAATGCTTCAGGTAACTCCACCACCATTAAAAATGGACTGGGAATTAGTGCAGCAAGCAGTGGTGACGCAGTAACCTCAAGACATGGTTTTGTTTCTGCGCAGTTAGCAGTCTCTGTAATATCAGTTGATATAAATGGGCAGCTCAATGTAAGTGGTGAACAGGTTATCGTTATTAACGGAGAAGAACAAAAAATTGTCATTTCTGGTTTAGTCCGTAAAGAAGATATTAACAAAGACAACACAATATTATCTAATAGATTGACCAAAGCCCATATTGAATTTTCTGGTGATGGTGTTGTTGCCGATGCACAGAGTAAAAGCATTTTCCATAAAATTTTCAGTTGGTTAGGACTTGTATAATGAGTATGAAAAATTTATTGCTTCGTTCTTTATTAATAATAGTGAGTTTAGTCAGTTTAACTTTTGTTCATAATGTAATTGCAGCTGCCAATTCAGGTGTAAGAATAAAAGATTTAGCAAGGGTAAAAGGAATTCGAACGAACGCCTTGGTTGGTTATGGAATTGTGGTTGGTTTAGCAGGCACGGGCGATTCATCACGCACTAAATCAACTTTTCAGTCTATCGCCAATACTTTAATTAAATTTGGAGTTACAGTAGATGAAAATGATGTCCAAAGTCGCAATGTAGCGAGTGTTATGGTTACAGCAAATTTACCAGCTTTTGCTGAAACGGGTGATACATTTGATGTTCATGTATCTTCAATGGGCGATGCCAAGAGTTTAGTTGGTGGAACATTATTACTCACACCTGTTAATGCTTCGAATGATAAAACCTATGCACTAGCACAAGGACAATTATCAGTCGGTGGTTATAAATTTGACGTATTTGGAAATGTTGTTCAAAAAAACCATCCAACTGTGGGTATTATTTCAAAAGGAGCGACGGTTGAAAAAGATACAGTGACTGAGTTTTTTATAAATGGTGATTTTCGACTGCTCCTCAATGAGCCAGACTTTACAACTGCTAATCGTATTGTACAACGGTTGTCTGCAACTATCCCCAATGTTTATGTTGAAGCTATGAATGCAAGTAAAATAATGGTTAAACCTCTAAATGAAATTTCAACAAATCAATTAATACAATTAATTTCCACGGTTGAAAATATATCCATAGTGCCTGACATAAAATCAAAAGTTGTTGTAAATGAACGTACTGGGACCGTTGTATCTGGTGGTAATGTACAGATTTCTGCGGTGACAATTTCTCATGGAAACTTGAAGCTTAAAATTGAAACCCAATTTTCGGTTTCCCAACCTTCACATATTATTCGACCTAATCGGGGGATTTCTACCCAGATAGTTCCAGAAACACAAATCGAAGTAAATGAAGAAAAAAACAAATCAGTGAATATGACTAATGGCACTTCTGTTACAGAACTGATTGAGGCATTGAAAGCGGTTAATTTGTCAACACGAGATACAATAACAATTTTACAGGCAATCAAACAGGCAGGCGCACTACACGCTGAACTGATTATTCAATAGGTGGAACGAATTTATGGAAGGTATTAACTCAATTGAATTACTTACATGGGCTATGGATAGAGCATTGGCATCACATAGTATTTCTCGTATTAACATCGCAAATGCTAATGTTAAAGAATTTGCACCTATCGAAATATCTTTTGGGCAGCAATTACAGGCACTACGAGATGCCAGTAAAACAGGTAACATTGATACGAGACTTCATTCAATTCAACAAACGATTAATCAAATGATGGAACAAAATACAGTTCGTTTACATGGGGAGTCGGTACAGGTTGATATGGAAGTGTCTAAATTAGTTAAGCATTCAGGTTATTACCAAACCCTGGCAGATATAATGTCTCGAAAAATGGGACTTATGAGTTTAGCCATCTCTAATAGATAGTTAACAGAAGTTAAAAGAACAATTGAGGATAATACTAATGGAAATTGCAGAAATTGGAGCAATAAGTGAATTTGGAATGAGGTACGAAAATATTAGAATGCAAGTAGCATCAACCAACATAGCATTCGCTAATCAATTAAGCGGTTCACCTGATAATGTTTATCAGCCTTTAACTGTTTCGATTGATGGTATAGAACAACTTAGTTCTAATATTTCTAACTTTGACGAGTTTGTTCAACAAATAAAGACAAGTTTACAGGTATCTGTGAATAAAAATAATCATGTTAAACCAGTCCATGCACCAGAGAACTCAGTTGCAGATGCAGCAGGGTATGTGTACAAACCAGATGTGAATATGGTGAATGAGATGTTGACTTTAACAACAGCTACAAGAGCATACGAAGCTAATATACGTGCTTTTAATACCGCAATGAGTATGGGTCAAAAAGCATTAGAAATAGGTAAACGCTAATGGAAATTCAAGCTATATCTCTGGATAAAATATTACCAACAGAAATACCAAACGCAACTCAAGTAGCTAGTGGTCAGAATACTAATAATTTTTCTAACCTGATGCTGGGTTCAATTAATAATTTAAACCAATCTCTTGTTGATAGTTCTAAAGCGATTGAAAATTTGGCTCTGGGGAATATTGAAAGTACTCATGAAGTCATAATTGCAATGGAGGAGTCTAAAATGTCTTTACAAATTGCAGTAGAAGTTAGAAATAAACTGGTAGAAGCTTACCACGAAATAACACGAATGCAGATATAAGAGGCTAAACATGTCGGAAGTAAAAGAAGGTTGGAGTCAGATGTCAACCACATCAAAAATAGGCCTTATAATAGGCGCCGCTGTAATTATTTCTACTGCAATATTTTTATCATTAACTTTTTTAATTAGAGATAAAGAGGTTTTGTTTAGCGATCTGGTAGATGCCGATGCTGCTAGCGTTGTTACCGGTTTGAAAGAGTTAAAAGTAGACTACCAACTTGCCAATGGTGGAAAAACAGTTCTTGTCGATAGTGAACAGGTTCATGAAGCACGCCTCAGTTTAATGTCGAATGGCGTGATGTTAAATAATACTGTGGGATTGGAATTGTTTGATAATGCAGATTATGGAATGACAGAATTTGCACAAAAAGTTAATTTTCAGCGTGCTCTACAAGGTGAAATCGCAAGAACAATTACCGCATTACTTGAGGTTAAGTTTGCTCGAGTACATTTAACTCTTCCAAAAAATAGTATCTTTGCAGATCAACAGACTATGGCTAAAGCTTCTGTAACGATAATTAGCGTAAAAGGTAAGACATTATCCAAAGACCAAATTCTTGGGATTCAACGGCTTGTAGCATCTTCAGTCGCAGGCTTGCCTATTGATAATGTGGTCATTGTTGATGAGAATGGCGTGGATATTTCTGTAAAGACAATGATATCAGAAGAAGAAAAAAAGGGATTTGTTGGCACAGCCATATTAGATAAAAAGAAAGCTTTTGAAAAACATTTAACTGAAAAAGTAGAGCATATTTTACAAAAATCTGTAGGTTTTAACCAATTTGCAGTTTCTAT
>JBFFIY010000126.1:0-14727 GCA_041556195.1 Enterobacterales bacterium | reverse complement strand
CGGCCAAAACAATGATTCCCATACCGCCAAACCATTGTAGTTGCTGACGATAATATAACAGTGCATGGGGCAAGGTATCTATTCCGGTAATTGCTGTTGCACCTGTTGTTGTTAACCCTGAGAAAGATTCGAATACCGAACCTGCCACAGTCAAATCGATGCTTTGAGCCCAGAAAAAAGGTAGCGCCCCGAATAATCCCAGTACAGTCCAAAACAAGACTACCACTAAAAAACCATCCCTGACTCTGAGTTCTCGCCGGAAATTTCGAGTGGGCCACCATAATAAAACCCCGGCAAATAAAGTCACCATAAATGAAGCGGCAAAAGAAACGGTTTCACCATCCTTAAACCAGAGTGATACGAGCAGGGGCGGTAGCAGGGTCAGACTAAAAAGTGCGACCAGCAGCCCTAATATTCTGGCAATGGCTCCTAATTGCATGGAGAGTTCTCGAAAGATGTGATTATTTTCATCGGGCTTGTCATTCGAAAAGTCATAAGTAAAGTCATAGGAAAGTGACTCCCACTTGAAATAAATCCTCTACCTGACTTATAACGCTTTTATCTACCATGAATAATATGACGTGGTCTTCAGATTGAATAACAATGTTGTCATGAGCAATTAATACCTGTTTTCCCCGAACAATAGCACCAATGGTGGTGCCAGGGGGGAGTGGAACATTGCCAATGGCCTTCCCAACAACCTTTGAGTTATGTTCTTCTCCATGAACAATGGTTTCAATGGATTCGGCGGCTCCGTTTCGAAGTGAATGCACTGTGGTGACATCACCGCGACGAATATGTGTCAATAAACTACTGGTCGTTGCCTGTTGTGGAGAAATGGCGATATCAATTTTGTCACCATCGACTAAACCGACATATTCATTTCTATTGATCAATACCATTGTTTTACGAACACCCATTTTTTTAGCTAACATGGCTGACATGATGTTGACTGCATCGTTATTGGTAACAGCAACAAAGACGCCTAATTGTTCAATATTTTCATCTTTTAACATTTCTTGATCAGAAGAGTCTCCACAAAGAACCAGGGTGTTTTTGAGAGTTTTGGATAATTCTTCGGCACGAACTGCCGCCCTCTCAATGAGTTTAACCTGATGCTTATTTTCTAATTGCCTGGCAAGACCTTCCCCAATATGTCCCCCTCCAGCAATAACAATATTTTTATAAGGTTGATCCAGACGCTGTAGCTCTCCCATTACCGCTCGAATATGTTGTCTGGCCGCAAGAAAAAACACTTCGTCATCTGCTTCGATGACCGTTTCTCCAGAAGGCATAATAGGTCTACCTCTTCTATAAATGGCAGCCACACGAGTTTCAACGGTTGGCATATGTTCTTTCAGGCTGGATATAGCATGGCCTACCATCGGTCCACCGTAATAGGCTTTAATGGCAACTAACTGCATTAAACCACCAGCAAAATCGAGAACTTGTAAGGCACCGGGGTATTCAATCAAGCGAGCTATATAGTCAGTAACCACTTGTTCAGGGCTAATAACAACATCTACAGGAAATACTTTTTTATTAAATAGTTGTTTGGCAAATTTCAAATATTGTTTGGAGCGTACACGGGCAATTTTTTTACCGACATGAAAAAGGTGGTGAGAAACCTGACAGGCAACAATATTAATTTCGTCGCTATTGGTGACCGCTATTAATAAATCAGCGTCTTCAATACCGGCTTTTTGTAATACTTCCGGGTGAGCGCCATTTCCACGAATAGTTTGCAAATCAAGATGTTCAGCGAGTTCAGCTAATTGCCCCAGGTTCTCATCAACAATGGTAATATCGTTATCTTCTGTGGCCAGGTTTTGTGCCAGAGTGCCTCCAACCTGTCCTGCTCCGAGAATGATAATTTTCATATTTTTCCAGCCTGTTCATGTCTGGGTGTTATTTTTATTGGATCCAGGATATACCTGGTATATAAGTTTAACTCTTTTCTGCCTTAAGCATAACAGCATAATAGAATCCGTCCATCTGCATCCATCCGGGGGCTATTTGCCAGCCTGTTATTGTTGGAAGTGTTGCAGGTAGACTGTCGGAAAATAGTATTGATGCTGAGGGATTCTTTTCCATCGCTAATAACTGGTCAACGGGTATTAACTGAGCATCAGATTGCTGTTTAAGAAAACGTTCAATTTGGGCTTCATTTTCATCTCGCAGTATAGAACAAGTGGCATAGACCAGGCGTCCACCTGGTGCCAGTGTTGACCAGAGCTGCTTAAGCAATATGTGTTGTTGTTTTGCAAGCTGATCAATATCCTGTTCTTTACGTAATAGCTTGATATCCGGGTGACGACGAATGACTCCGGTACCTGAGCATGGCGCATCAAGCAAGATGCGATCAAATAGTTTGCCATCCCACCAGCTTTTGAGATCTGCAGCGTCCGCTGCGATGAGTTCTGCTTTTAGTTGTAAACGATTTAGATTTTCAGTGACTCTGTCAAGTCTTGGTTGATCAATATCTAAAGCCAGGCATTCAATAGAGGAACAACGTTCTAACATATGTCCGGTTTTTCCACCGGGAGCGGCGCAAGCATCTAATACTCGATGTCCCGGTTTTAAATCTAAAAAATCTGCGCTTAATTGAGGAGCGGCATCTTGCACCGATACATACCCTTCTAAAAAATCAGGTAGTTTTTCTACTGCGACGGCTTGTTTTAAAACAATGGCGTCCGGCGCGAACTCGTGTGTCTCAGCTTCAATATTGGCTTGTTGTAATTTTTCGAGGTAATTATCCCGATGATTTTTAAGACGGTTAACTCTCAAAGTCATAGGCGCCTGTTGATTACAAGATATAAGAATATCCTGCCAGTTTTCAGGCCAGTCTTTTTTTATACGTGTAATGAGCCATTGAGGAAAACCATATTGTGCTGAAGGAGTTGACTGAATGATATTTTGACACCATTCGGGCTCTCTCTGTATGCGTCTAAGTAAAGCGTTAACAAGTCCCTTCGCCCATTTTTTCTTTAACACCAGCGTTGCTTCAACCGTCTCAGAAATGGCGGCATGGCTGGGTATGCGGCTTTCCAGAAGTTGGTAAAGGCCAATGGCAATAAGGGCTCTTAGCTCACCTTCAGATTTTTTTATGGGGCGTTTCATTGCTGCATCCATTATGGCATCCCAACGCGGCATAAAACGGATGGCACCAAAACAAAACGCCTTTATCAGACTCCCGTTTTCACCAGATAAAACATGGTTCTGCTCTGCTAATACCTGTGTAAGAGACCGGTGCGAATAAGCAACTTTAGCAACCAGTTTTGCTGCAATAGCTCTTGGGTTTGCTTTCAAAGCTGCATTCCTACTTGAAATTTATCAGATTGGCCACGCAGCAATTCAGCTACAGGCATAGGTTTTTTTCCTGGGAGCTGAATTACTTCTAATTGCAATAGATCTTGTCTGGTGAGTACTTGTAAACCATCTTCTGAAATTTTTACCAATGTGCCCGCACTGATGTCTGAGTTGGTATGTGGTGAATCATTTTTGATGACACTGGCTTGCCATACACGTATACGCTCGCCAGATAACTCAAAAGAGCAGACTGGCCAGGGGTTAAACGCTCTGATTAATAAAGATAAATCTTTGGCTGATTTTTGCCAATCAAGATTGGCTTCTCGTTTTTCTAATTTATGGGCATAATTGGCCAAGGCAGGATCTTGTTGTTGTTTTGATAACTTTCCATCTAGTATCAAAGGTAATTTTTTTACTAGTAATTCTGCTCCACAAACCGCCATACGATCATGTAATTGTCCTGCGGTATCGGTGTCTGATATCGGCAATTCCTGTTGGGCTAGAACTGGCCCGGTATCTAATCCCTGTTCCATTTGCATCAAACAAATACCAGTTTTTTGATCCCCTGCAGCAATAGCTCTTTGTATAGGGGCGGCACCACGCCAACGTGGTAACAGGGAACCATGTACGTTAATGCAGCCTCTTTTGGGAATTTGAAGTACTTCTAATGGTAATAACAGGCCATAGGCTACAACAATCATAAGTGTGGGCTTTAATTGAGCTAATTGTTCAATGTCCTGTTGATCTTTAAATGATTCTGGTTGAAAAACAGGAATATCTGCTTCCATTGCTATTTGCTTTACTCGCGACGGGGTGAGTTTTTTTCCACGTCCTGCGCGGCGATCAGGTTGAGTATAGACTGCAATGGGTTTGATGTTTGCGTCTAATAAAGCTTGCAAATGAATCCCAGCAAACTCGGGAGTTCCCGCAAAAATTATACCCGTTTGCGCTGTATGACATTGAGATTTTGAATTCATAATACCGGTTTTTCTTTTTCTAACTGTCGATGGCGCTTGACCAGAGTTCTACGGATCCGTTGTCTTCTAAGTGAACTGACGTAATCCACTAGCATTTTTCCTTCTAAATGATCGAGTTCATGTTGAATACATACCGCTAGCAGACCATCCGCCTCTATTGTGAACTCATTACCTTCTACATCTAAAGCTTTAACGGTAACCTGTTCAGCTCGCTCAATTTCTACATAGGTTTCAGGAAAAGACAGGCAGCCTTCTTCCATGGACTCAATACCCCTTATTTCGGTTATTTCAGGGTTAATAAGGATCAAGGGGTCATTGTTGTTAGAAGAGACGTCAATGACCACAATTCGTTCATGTATATCTACCTGGGTGGCAGCCAGGCCAATTCCGGGAGCCTCGTACATGGTTTCAAGCATGTTTTGGGTAATTTCTACAATGCGCTCATCAATTTGCTTGACGGGTTGCGCAATAGTTCTTAATTTAGGGTCGGGAAATTCTAAAATTTTTAATAATGCCATAAGAGTGTGAAGTCAGTTATAGTAATTCTTGCAGTTTTACTGCTAAGATGTTGTTTATACTCAAGCAACCTGCATTTTCAGGTGGTTTGGGTATAGATGCATGGTTTAACCAAAAAATCTCGATTAAAAGCAGGTTATTTTGCCAGATCATACTATAATTCCGGTGTAGAGGCGTGAATTGTTGCGTACTTTATTTAGGTTTAACACCAAAAATACTACCAAAAGTAAAGAGAAGGGAAGGGACTTATGAAAAACTGGGCCTTTAATTTGTTATTAGGTGCTCTACTGGGGGCTACAATTGCGGCCAATGCAGTGGAGTTGAGAGCTGATCATCCTGACGTTTATGTAGTAAAAAAATCAGACACCTTGTGGGATATTTCTGCTAGATTTTTAGATAAACCCTGGTTATGGCCTGAAATTTGGCAGGTTAATCCACAGGTATCTAATCCTCATTTGATTTATCCAGGTGACGTACTAAGTCTAGTCTACATTGACGGAAAGCCAAAAATAATCAGGAGTTCTGGCGCAATTAAGCTCTCCCCAACGGTAAGAGAAATTTCAAGAGGAGAAGCCATATACTCTCTTCCACTTGAAACCATTCGGCCGTTTCTCGTGGGTGCGAGGGTGGTTAGTGAAGAAGAGTTAGATACTGCGCCTTATTTGGTGGCTACAGATGGTGATCGTCTGGTAGCCTCACAAGGAACACGTTTTTATGCTCGAGGGCTAACTGAAGAAAATACCCAGGTTGGTTATGCCATGTTTAGTAAAGGAAAAAAATACAAGGATCCTGTAACCAATGAATTTCTTGGCTATGAAGCAATCCATCTGGGAGCCGCTGATCTTGCTCGACCGGGAGATCCGGCGACTTTAGATGTGACCGAATCCGTAAAAGAAATTAAAGTAGGTGATCGTCTGTTACCCGTTGACGAAGAGCAGCTTCAACCAGTTTTCTTTCCTCATAGCGCGGGTTCAGATATTGAAGGGCAAATTATTTCTGTTTACGAAGGTGTTACCCAAATTGGACAGTACAATGTTGTAGTGCTTAACAGGGGTACCCGCGAGGGAATTGAAGTTGGGCATGTTTTTACTGCCTGGCATAAAGGCCCCACTATTAAAGATCCTGTTGCTAGAGAGAGAAGAAGTAACGGTAATTTTTTCAAAGGGGTAAGCGCTGCCGTTTCTGGTGGAGGTAATAGTGATGAAGTGACGTTACCAGATGAAGAAGCTGGAGAAGTGATGGTTTTTAGAACCTTTGAAAAAGTAAGCCTGGCTTTGGTTATGAATGCGTCTCGACCGATTCATATTCTAGATAGGGTGAAAAATCCCTATTAGTTATCTTGAGCTCAGGTTAGTTAGCTTTACAGCTTCATTTCAAAACGATATCATTTCAACAAATTGAATTAAAAAGCCTGTCAGGAGATGGGTTTTGTAAACCGGGCATATATTTCTTAGATATCGCAAGACTTCCTACAACCTCTTAAAGAGTGAACAGAATCATGGATGATTTAAACTACTGGCTTTTATTGCATCATTGTCCGGGCATTACCGGATTAAAAATTCAATCAATTTTCGAACTTGTTGGCTCTGGCAGGGAAGCTGGTGTTGCCAAAGAATCTATTACCGCAAAGGGAATAGTGGAAGCAGGTAAAGAGCAATGGATCCGCTGGGGACTACCTCCTAAAGCCATTAACTATCTATCAAAACAGCCAACTGAACAACTTGATGTTGATTTAAATTGGTTAGATTCTCAAGAACAGCGCCACATCTTGTCATATAACGATAAGTATTATCCTGCGCTTTTGCAGCAAATTAGTGATCCTCCACTAGTTCTGTATGTTCAGGGGAATAAGAAACTCTTACCTCAGCCTCAAATTGCAATTGTAGGGAGTCGTAACCCCACAGCTCAGGGAAGTTCTAATGCCAGGCAGTTCTCTTCGGCATTGGCACAAAGTGATGTATTAATCACCAGTGGATTGGCTCTGGGCATTGACGGGCAGGCTCATTTGGGCGCATTGGATAAAAATAAACCAACAATAGCGGTTATGGGAACAGGGTTAGATAGAATTTATCCTGCCAGACATCAACAACTTGCTCATCAAATTTGTGAAAATGGCGCTCTAATATCGGAGTTTTCAATTGGCGTTGGTATTAGAGCTCACCACTTCCCTAAAAGAAACCGAATTATCTCTGGTATGAGTTTAGGGGTATTAGTGATTGAGGCGGCGATTCAAAGTGGTTCTCTGATCACCGCAAAATTAGCAGTCGAACAGGGTAGAGAAGTTTTTGCCCTTCCAGGTTCAATACATAATCCTCTGGCCAAAGGTTGTCATAAATTAATACAGGAGGGTGCTAAATTAGTTGAGACTTCTAATGATATTTTAGAAGAACTCTCAGCACTGGCATTGTATAATGATAACCATATGCCATTAGCTGATGAGAACGTTAAGCCTGAAATAATCCATCCGCTAGATGATATACAGGCACAGGTACTTGATGCGATAAGTTTTGAACCCACCAGTTTAGACAGCATCATCGAAAGATCCAGGCTGTCGGTAGAACAGGTTTCCTCAGCCACATTGATGTTAGAGCTGGCTGGATTAGTGGTTTCTGAAGTTGGAGGGTTTAGTCGTTACTGCTAGGTTTTAATTTTAAAACTAAACCCCATTATCTTAAAACTGGAATTTAGAACCAGAACGTAGAAAAATTAGAAGAGTTGTTAGTGAATGAAACATTTAGCACCTCATCCACTTCCTGTGAGTTTGGAGATATCTATGAAATACAATGTCATTAAGGCTAGATTATGAAAGAAAATGTGATGGAAGTATTGATGTATGTGTTCGAACACTTTTATGAAACGGATAATATTTTATCGCTTCCTCGGGAAGAGATCGAAACCATGTTAGATCAAGTAGGCTTTCCAGAAAAGGACATTAAGCGTTCAATGTGCTGGCTTGATGGACTGGTAGATCTATGTGATCAAGCTGAAGATAACTCTATCGAGCAGACTTCGAGAACTCGCATGATTAGCCCTCAGGAGCAGCAAGTCATGACTGTTGAATGCCAGGGCTATCTTCTTGAATTAGAGCAACATGGGATCCTGGATGATCTTAGTCGAGAAATGGTGATTGATAGAGCCATGGCCTTATCGATGAGTGTTATCTCATTGAAAGAATTACAATGGGTAGTTCAGATGGTTTTATTTAACCTGCCTGGTCGACCCTATGACTACGCATTTGCTGGCAATACATATGTGGATAATGATCAAAACCAGCTTTTGTGGCATTAATTTTATAACTATTCAGCATGTTGTTAAATGTGCCCGTTGCTGTTCAGGTTGCCTCTAAAATGAGCCAGTTCGAGGCAAAAAATGTGAGTATACTCGATTATTTGACCATTTTTGAACGATGAAATACTCATTTTAGGGGTAAGCTGAATAGTTACCTTAATTTTATAAAACTAATTCTATAAATACTGGAGAAAAAAATGTCAAAACCCTTTGTAGCCATTTTGATGGGATCTGATTCTGATTGGCCTGTGATGCAATCAACCACTGAAGTATTGAATAACCTGGGTATCAACTATGAAGTTAAAGTTACATCAGCTCATCGAACACCAACAGCTACGCACGAATATGTAGTGGATGCCGAGGCCAGAGGATGCTCGGTATTCATTGCAGCCGCAGGTTTAGCCGCGCATCTTGCAGGGGTAGTCGCCGGAATCACCCTAAATCCAGTAATTGGTGTTCCTATGGACGGTGGTCCTTTAACTGGTATGGATGCGTTATTATCAACAGTTCAAATGCCTGCTGGAGTGCCTGTGGCGACTGTAGCAATTGGTAAGGCAGGGGCAAAAAATGCAGGTTTTCTAGCAGCGCAAATGATGAGTTTGGCTGATCCTGAATTGGCAAAACGGGTGCGTGAAGAACGTAAACAGGCCGCGCAGGTTGTAATTGCCAAAGATATAAAATTACAAGCATCTTTAAATAATAGTTAAATTATATCAATGATAGATCCACGTCGGTGGCAAGTGTCCATTGCATCTAAAATCATCGCCCGTGGCGGAGTCATTGCGTATCCAACTGAGACTGTTTATGGTCTCGGTTGCAACCCAAACTCCTGGCAAGCGGTGTTAAAAATACTGAAACTCAAAGGACGTTCTCTTTACAAGGGGTTTATAGTCTTAGCCGCCAATCATCATCAACTGGCTTCCTGGTTAGAGCCCGATAGCTTGTTATGGTTGGAACAACAAGAACCCAACCTTTCTCAGCCAACCACCTGGATTTTACCCTGCACGCCTGATACTCCGGCCTGGATCACTGGTAACAAACAGACCATTGCTGTCAGAATAACCGATCATCCGATTGCGAAAGCATTATGTCTACGAGCTGGGCCAATTATTTCTACAAGCGCAAACAAACAGGATCAAAAGCCTGCAACCTCTGCTTCAAAACTGCATATCATGTTTAAAAAACAACTGGATGGGATCCTGCCTGGCATTGTAGATCCAACTGCTAAATCGAGTCGGATCATAGATGCTGTCAGCGGTCAGGTATTACGTCCCTGAGCAGCGTACCTCTGGAAATGAAAAGCTGGAAATGAAAAGCTGGAAATGAAAAGCTGGAAATGAAAAACAATAAGCCATTTATAAGAAAAAAAGAGGCCTGACATGAAAAGCATTCCTATTGGGGAAATTAAACAGTATTTTTTAAAGCTTCAACAGCAAATTTGTACAGAGCTGGAACAAGAAGATGATAAAGGGTTTTTTGTTGAAGATAGCTGGAAAAGAGAAAGCGGTGGCGGTGGCCTGACAAAAGTAATGGAAAATGGCCTGGTTATAGAAAAAGGCGGAGTGAACTTCTCCGAAGTTTATGGCGAAAACTTACCCCCTTCAGCCAGTGCCCATCGGCCTGAACTGGCTGGTAGAAACTTCCATGCCATGGGCGTTTCGCTTGTTATCCACCCTCATAACCCCTACATACCCACAAGCCATATGAACGTACGATTTTTTTTAGCAGAAAAAGCAGGCGAAGATCCCGTTTGGTGGTTTGGTGGAGGTTTTGATTTAACACCCTATTATGGCTTTGAAGAAGATGCTAAACACTGGCATAAAACCGCAAAAAATGCCGTAGATCCGTATGGGGATGAGTACTACTCAAAATTTAAAAAGTGGTGTGATGAGTATTTTTATTTGAAACATCGTCAGGAAACTCGTGGAGTGGGTGGGCTTTTCTTTGATGATTTTAATGAACTGGGTTTTGAACAAAGTTTTGCCATGGTGAGATCGGTTGGTGATCATTTCATTAAAGCTTACCGTCCTATTATGGCAAAACGTAAAAATATTGAATATATAGAAAAACAAAAAACCTTCCAAAAATTTCGCCGTGGTCGATATGTTGAATTTAACCTGGTTTACGATAGAGGCACTCTGTTTGGATTACAGTCTGGTGGACGCACCGAATCAATACTCATGTCTTTACCGCCAGAAGCAAATTGGGGTTATCAATGGCATCCCGAGGCCGGTTCTGAAGAAGAGAAACTCTATACGGAGTTTCTTGGGGCGAGAGATTGGTTATGAGTTATTGTGTTTTATTCTTCGTTGCCGTATAATCCCGCGTCCTTCTACTTGGTGTAGAAGGTAAACAATCCAAAGCAACTCCTTGCTACATTTTTAGTAACCCTTTACTAACTGGTAGCTGGAACCCATAGGGAGCGAATAATGAGACATTATGAAATTGTCTTCATGGTGCATCCTGATCAAAGCGATCAGGTTAGTGGCATGATAGAACGCTATACTGGCATCCTCACTCAAAATGGTGGAAAAATCCATCGTCTTGAAGATTGGGGTCGTCGTCAATTGGCTTATCCAATTAACAAGTTACACAAGTGTCACTACGTTTTAATGAATGTTGAAACTGGTCAAGCTGAATTAGATGAATTGGAAGAAGCTTTCCGATTTAACGACATTGTCATTAGAAATATGGTAATGCGTCGTAAAGAAGCCGTAACAGAACCTTCTCCTTTGGTTAAAACCGAAGAACGTAAAGTCGCGCCTCAGGCATCTGAGGGTAAAGCTGAATCTACTGATACTCCAGTAGAGACAGATAAAACTGCTGAATCTTCAGCTGAATAACTGACTTAAGGAGAAATCACATGGCTCGTCATTTTCGTAGACGTAAGTTTTGTCGTTTTACCGCAGACGGTGTAACTGAGATTGATTACAAAGATGTAACTACTTTAAAAAGCTACGTCACCGAAACAGGTAAAATAGTTCCAAGTCGTATTACTGGAACTTCAGCTAAATATCAACGCCAACTGGCATCCGCTGTAAAACGCGCACGATTTTTAGCATTGCTACCTTATACGGATCAGCATCAGTAATCAGGGCCGACTCCTGGAGTAATTTCTCTGGAGAACCGGAAGAAAGAATACAGTTCAATCGATATCAATAAATACGATTGACAGAATTTGAGGTCGATAACAATGGAAATCATCCTGTTAGAAGACATTCGCAAGCTTGGCAAGTTAGGCGATACTGTAACTGTGAAGAACGGTTATGCGCGTAACTTTCTGGTACCTTTAGGTAGAGCTGTGCGAGCTAACAAAGCAAACATTGCAGTTTTTGAAGAACGTCGTTCTGAATTAGAAAAAACAGCAAAAGAAAACCTGCAAGCTGCAGAAAAACGTGCAGAAAAACTGAAAAACTTAACTGTTACTATTGCTCGTCTTGCTGGCGAAGAAGGTAAATTGTTCGGTTCAGTTGGTACTGCTGATATCGCTGAAGCCATTTCTGAAGCGGCTGGTATTGAAATCACCAAGCGTGAAATTTTGATGCCAGAAGGTTTACTCCGAAGTGTAGGCGAATACGATATTGAATTAAGCTTGCATACTGATGTTACTGTTTCTATTAAGGTTGCAGTAGTCAATACAGAAGCTTAATTACTGTTTTTGTACTCCATTATTTTGCTAAATGTAGCATTGTATTTGAGTATTGATTCAGGCAAGATAAAACACCGTACTGGAGTCATTCAGTACGGTGTTTTTGTTTATACCCGTGGCTGCCTGGAAATGCGAGATTTCAGAGCAGCACAGCCATATACCCAGATCCTTAAGTATATGGCAAGATCATTTGTAGTAGTATTCCAATCTCTGTTAGCCCGTAGGTTAGTGTTGTAAATACCCATGACTCAAAATATATCAAAAGAGAATGAATCGAATCTAAGAGTGCCGCCAAATGCTGTTGAAGCAGAACAGTCGGTGCTCGGTGGGGTTATGTTGGACAACAACGCCTGGGAAAAAATAGATGACAAACTGGTAGAAAAAGATTTCTATCGTCATGATCATCGACTTATTTTTCGGGCAATGACAAATTTAGCCGCAAAATCTGAACCTCTCGATGTTATTACCTTACATGAATACCTTGAAAGAGAAGGACTGGAAGAAGATGTGGGCGGTCTAGCCTATCTTGGAGAGTTAGCTAACAATACTCCCAGTGCTTCCAACATTATCTCTTATGCGAGAATTGTGCGTGAGCGAGCCATCATCCGAGAATTGATCAGTGCAGCAAACGATATTGCTGACTCGGGTTTTAATCCCGAAGGTAGAAGTATTTCAGAGATCCTCGATATGGCGGAAAGTAAGATCTTTCGTATCGCCGAACAGAGGGAACAGAACGACGTGGGGCCTCAGGAAGTTAAATCCATCTTGAAAGAAGTTCTATTAAAAATTGAAGAATTTCAACAATCCAAAGGTGGTATTACTGGTCTACAAAGTGGTTTTGATGCCTTAGATAAAATGACCACCGGTTTTCAACCTGCGGATCTGGTGATTGTTGCTGGTCGACCTTCAATGGGTAAAACGACTTTTGCCATGAATATCGCTGAACATGCTGCACTCAAACAAGATAAACCAGTAATCGTGTTTTCCATGGAAATGCCTGCAGACGGTATATTACTTCGTTCCTTTTCTTCTCTTTCGAGAGTGGATCAGGGGAGAATCAGGCGTGGTGAGATGGACGATCATGATTGGGCTAAAATTTCTAGCACCATGGCACTACTGCAAGAAAACTGTAAGATGCATATTGATGACTCACCCAGTTTGTCTCCCGCTGAAGTACGCTCCAGATCAAGAAGGGTGGCTCGTGACCATGGTGGTGTATCCCTGATTGTTATTGATTATCTACAATTGATGCAAGTGCCAGGTATGTCGGAAAACCGTACCCAAGAGGTTTCAGAGATTTCACGCTCCTTAAAAGCCCTGGCCAAAGAACTTAATTGTCCGGTAATTGCGTTATCTCAACTTAACCGGAGTCTGGAACAAAGAGCAGATAGAAGACCTGTTATGGCAGATTTACGAGAATCAGGTGCGATTGAGCAGGATGCTGATCTTATTATGTTTGTGTATCGCGATGAAGTGTATAACAAAGAAACTGAATTTAAAGGTATGGCCGAAATCATTATCGGTAAACAAAGAAATGGCCCAATCGGCTTTGTAAATCTAACCTTTAACGGTCACTGGACCAGATTTGATAACTATGCAGCACCTGAACAATATGGTGATGTTCATTAAACATTAAACATTAAACATTAAACATTAAACATTAAACATCAAAAGCTATGAGAGCCACCAAAGCCATTATTAATAGCGAAGCCCTCCTTCATAACCTTCAGCTGATTAAAAAACTTGCTCCCCATTCAGACATTCTTGCTGTCGTTAAGGCGAATGCGTATGGACATGGCCTGGAGCGGGTATCTAATATTCTCATGCCCCACGTTGACGCTTTTGGTGTCGCCTGCACAGAAGAAGCCATTATTTTACGAGAGTCAGGCATATCATCAAGAATCATATTGCTTGAAGGTATATTTGAATCTCAAGAACTTTCTGTTATTGAACGTTTTAATTTGGAATTGGTCGTGCATAGTCCCTATCAACTGGATGCCATATTAAACTACCAAACCTCAAAAAAAATTAAAATCTGGTTAAAACTGGATACAGGAATGCATCGTCTGGGGTTTAATTCAGAACAGTTTATACGGGCCAATGAAAAATTAGAAGACTGCCCTCATGTTGAAAGCCCTATTGGACTAATGAGCCACTTTAGTGATGCCGATAACCCTCAACTGGATATTACTGAACAACAGATAAATTTATTTAATAAACTGACAAAACAGTTAAAGGGGCCAAAAACGTTAGCTAACTCTGCGGCTATTTTGGCCTGGCCAGAATCTCATCATCAGCTTGTAAGGCCGGGATTATTGCTTTTTGGATGTTCGCCTTTAATTGATATGACGGGAAGAGCACACGGGCTTAAAAGTGTGATGACATTAGAATCTAAACTGATTTCTATTAAAGATATAAAAAAAGGCGAATCAGTGGGATACGGTTCCAGCTGGACGGCCCATCAAGATACCAAAATTGGTGTTATCGCAATAGGTTATGGAGATGGTTACCCCAGACACGCAAAAACAGGAACACCTATTTGGTTAAATGATCGTTTAGTACCACTATCAGGAAGAGTATCGATGGACATGATAACCGTGGACCTTGGTAAGAATAGTCAAGACAAAGTAGGTGACAGAGCTGTACTGTGGGGAGATGAATTAGCTATCGAAGAGATAGCCAAAGCTGCCGATACCATTAGTTATGAACTTTTATGTGGGATTTCACGACGGGTAGAGTTTAATTACACTAAAGGATAAGTACAATTTATAAACAAAATCAAATAAAAACAAGGTTTTATGTACGGTTTATAAACAAAGTTAAATAAAATTAAAATTTTTCGAATAAAAGTCTTGACGGAAAAGTCTTAAGGCTTATAATGCGCGTCCCTTGAGAGGAAAGGCTCAAAGGGAAAAGCACAGGAAGTGAAGAGTTAAAAAAA
Organism: Enterobacterales bacterium; assembly: GCA_041556195.1. Taxonomy (GTDB): domain Bacteria; phylum Pseudomonadota; class Gammaproteobacteria; order Enterobacterales; genus 21-14-all-40-8. The sequence goes on along the minus strand of JBFFIY010000126.1, from coordinate 47 downwards.
GGATGAAAAAAAGATTGACAAAGTTTCGGGTAAGCATATAATACGCG
>JBFFIY010000125.1:0-14884 GCA_041556195.1 Enterobacterales bacterium | reverse complement strand
CCTTCGCTTTTTAAACAAAAAACAACCAGTTTCATCATAGTTATTGAACGAGTATTTTTTGTTGTCTAAAATATACGATAAGTATTTGGACAGTTTTATGACGCAGTTTGGTCAGACTTCAGATTTTAATTTGGGAAAGGGGAAAACTCTTATGATGGAAGTGTGGTAAAACCATCGTAAAAGTGACAAATCTTATAATGTTTAATTTGACAATTTATACGATGGTAATGTGGTGCGCTACAACAAACTTCAATAATTTAGTTGCCCGAACGGTTAGAACGGGACAAACGGGACACAAATCAATTCACACTGTAGGTTTCATTTAGGTCTGTAGCCAAGGAGTCTAACAAATTAGCCCAAGTAGCCATATCCAAGTCTCCTTGGGTATCAATATACCCCCTAGTAGCAATAGACTTTTGACTTAAATCGGAGAGTTTACGTCCCAATTCTAAAGATAAGTCTTCTTGTTTCTCTACAATTTTTAATTCTGATTCAATATCTTTTAACCAATCAGACTCTTCATTATCTCCTGCACACTTTAACTCGCTAATAATCTTTTTCATCTTATCTAGAATACTTTTTTTACTCATTTTTTACCCTCCTGGAATAATTTTTGGAAAAATTTCAATTGCACCACTTCGAACTCCGCCTGCAGTTATTATTTGACCTCCCCCTCCGGGTACTACGTTCTTACCGAAAACCAACGGGCTCTTGTTCCCTCCTTGAGATCTAACTACAGATCTAAGCAATATTTGATCTTTAGAAAGAATCGCCTTTTGAGTGATAAAAGCATTATTTTTTAATGGTAAAGCTAAAAGATTTTGCCTATCAAGATTTGACAGAGAATTAAGCAATTTATCTCTTATAAATAAACCGCTCGCACCTTTACCCTTCAAGAAATCTTTTAGCGATGAATCAATAAAAAATTCATCGCCTTTAAATCCTCTTGAAACAGAAAATGGTGCCTTCCCTGACCCAATTATTACATTGTCAATTACCGATTCATTAAAACCTCTTTCAGAGAAAAGTTTCTGAATACCTGAACGATTAACTGAAATCTCACCTTTAGTAAGCCCTCCACCTAAATTAAATGCCTCCCGTGCAGCACTACTTTCAGCAATATTGGCTAATACGCGTTCACGTACAGCAGAACCAGCACTGTTAGAAACAACATCATCCGCTACCTTACCAGCCAAACCAGCCTTCAATCCAGATTTTACCCCTTTCACTCCACCAAGGAAAGCACCGACTTCAAGAACAGCTTCCCCAAGTCCAAACAACACAGTTGTTCCTAAATCTCCCAGAAAAGTATTTTCTGATGCTACTCTCAATTCAGTGAGGCCGCTTTGTACTTCAACCCCAAGAGGAGCAACAAACTCTCCAAACGCTTTGGCTCCATCGGTGGTAAGGCTCAGGCTATGACTTTCAACAATTCCTTTTTTAACGGCCATGAATGCATCTATGGATTCTAATGCAAAAGGCAATGCAGCAACATTTGCCGATAGCTCAACCACACCATTCACCGCACCCGTTGCTAGAATATCTGCTGTACCTGCAACTGTATCAAAAATTGCACCTCCAATATCACTAGCGAGGTCACCAAAAGTTGTACGCGGTCCTAATTTGTTAATGGCATCAATCTGAGCTTGAGTTACTCCACCAGAAGCCGGTGTACCAAAACCGTTCTTGGCTGACGCTCGTCCCCTGGCTTCTAAAAGTGACAACTCATTGGTTATACGCAGATCCCTCTCTGCACGACTGGCATCTGCACGGAGTTTGGTTAAACCTAAGTCCAGACTGAGTAAGTCATTATTTTTGAATAATTCATCGCCAACAAAAGACTGAATGCTACTTTGAATAGAGGCAATAGAAATCGAACCATCATTTAGTGCGTTTAAATCAAATTCAAGGGGGTTATTTCCATCTAAACTGATACTAATACCATTATCAAAAAAGTTACTGGTATCCACTACAGCACCACTACTTGCAAGTTGCTTCTGAATAACTTTTGCAACACTCTGTGCATCAGCACCTTCCTCCTTGGCTTTTTGTATTGCCTGGGTTAGATTTTCATCCACAACCTTATCTTTAACAGTAGTATCTGCAGCTCCAAAAAACGTCCCTCCACTCTGTGCACGCACTATGCCATTTCCTACCGCATTGGCAAAGGCATCGGTAGCCACCGATTTAAAATCAAACTTGCCTTCGTTAAAGAAGCCTTTTTTAATTGCATGGGATATGCCTGCATTGGCGACACCACTAAATAAATCCAGTCCAAAACTACTATCATTACCGGTAAATCTGGATAAGTTTGAATCTGGATCACTGAGCCCTATCTCGCTCCCAATAAAACTTGCTCCAGCACTGGCGACAACATTCGACCATCGGAAACCAGATGGATTGCCAACGATTTTATTGGCAGCGGCGCTTGAAACCACACTGCTAAAACCAGCTAAGGCTTTTCCTGCTGAGTTGAGTGCAACTTTACCAAGTCCTTTGCCAATATCGACCACTTTCGTAAACCCATTCGACGCTTTGGCACCTGCTGCGACCTCATTACCAACGCCCAACGCACTACCCAGGCCAGCTGCGGCTCCTGCAGTCAACCCACTGGTCACTGCACTTCTTAATGAGAAATGATCTATGGCTCCAATGGCTTTACCTACGCCTTGACTCACCACGCTACCGGCAAACCCGCCGACAACAGAAGCGCCAACAGCTCCCAATCCTCCAAGCCCAGCTGTACCCGACAATGCCGCTGTACCCGCCTGAAACAAACCTGTTGTCACGCCTGTTGCCGCACCCGCCGTATAAACCGTTACCACGATGGCAATGACAACCATAATAATAGTACCGAGCGCACCACAACCACTATCCGGTGGAGGCGGTATAAACGGTAAACTCGGTGTGGTATCACCAATGGCTTGCCCAAGATTAAACGGTTTAAACTCGTCAAAACTATTGGTTTGCACGTTTTGTTGTGGGACGTCCAGTATTCTGCCTGCCGTTAATCCAGTATCAGGTCCTTCAGCCAGACCATTAGCATCGGCAATCACGTACCAGAAGTCTCCTGTTCCAAAGAACATCTGTGAAATTTGGCGTAAGCTTTCACCGCCACTGACGGTGTATTTAACTGTGCCTGATGTGGATTTTGCATCCAGTGCTTCGAAGTGCTGGGTTTTAACACGGATACTGCCGTCTTCTTTGAGTTCTCCTAGATTGTTTTGACCACTGTACAGGTAATGACTGACGCTTTTGCCATCGTCATCTTTTGGGGGTTTGAAGCCGACATCTCCTGCACTACGATGACGCTGAGTTTCATTATCTCTTGGATAGTGTATCGGTTCAAATGGGTTGGGTTCAGGATCTTCTACGGTTGTCCATTCTGGTTTTTCACTAATGGATTTTGTTTGTGTACCGGACATTTTGCGTTTGAGCTGTCCAAAGGCGTTAGATACCCAAGCCCCTTGGTAATACGGGATTCAGAAAGCATGAGTTTATATTGGAAGCTGAAAATATTTGATTCATACTCTTCTTCGATGGGTTTAAAAACACTTTATACAGCGTTATTGATTTTGATAAGGAAACAACCCTTGTCTGCAATCAATGCCTTGTCTAAAGTATTTTTAATTCCCACTGAATTCCCGTATTATCAAGGGGCTTGGGTATTATCAAAATGAAGTACAAAGAAGTCGGTTTGCTCATGGGCGCTTTTTTCTTCTACCGCCGTGCGATTGCCGTTTTCATCATAGAAACTGCTGGTGATAAGGATGAAGTTTTCTAAAAACTAAACATTTTAATAATTCTCTGGTTAATAGTAAAAAGCCTTTTGAGTTTAATAACCATGTTTTTTATTATTCTTGTCTTTTATATTTTCAGTTTATTAAAAGTAAAACCTTGGCCACGGAATTATTCTCGACCAACTAAACACATACGGACATTGCAAGATACGCCAATACTCTATTCAAAAAACCGAAGAAAACCACAATGGGTTGTTGATAAAGTAATTTACCTCAAAGCAATATCTAATAACGGATGTGGTAAGGTTGCTGAATGTTTTAATCAGCTTCATGGCGATAAACAAACGGTTTCTAAAACTTTTGTTTATGAGAAACTGAAAAATCATCAATATGAATTAATGGCGATGAAACGACAAATCAAGAACAAACCTCCCAGAGTTGTTCCTGTGAATCAAACCTGGGGTATAGATTTAACCACTGTAACTTTAAACAAGAAACAAAAACTGGTGTTGGGCATTATTGATCATGGTTCCAGAATGAATCTCAGATTGACTGAATTGAATTCCAAACATTCTGCAAGAATCATTCTTCAAGTTTGTAAGGCCATTAAACAATTTGGTTTCCCTAAGTTTGTTCGTACGGATAATGAGCTATGTTTTACTTCTCACTGGATGACTCTTTGTTTGAAATTACTTGGCATCAAACATCAAAAAACCCCTATCGCATCACCCTGGTGCAATGGCCGTATTGAAAGGTTTTTTGGTTCCTTCAAAGAAAAAATCAATCAATTGATTTTTCCAGAAGGTAGTCACTTTCAATCTGAACTCAATATATTTAATGCATGGTATAATCACATTCGCACTCATGAAAATATTGCTGGGTTAACACCAGCTGAAATGTGGCAAGGTAGGTTAAAGCGACATAAAAATTACTATGTAGAAGTATCTGATTGGGATGGTTTATTAACTGGTTATTATTTTCCTGATTAATTAAAAGCCGTTTTGTGATAAACCATAGATTCCCACTTCAACCGTTCGGAGTTGAAATGGGAATCTATGGCTGTTTCATTAACTTTTGATTGCTAAAGAGATAATTAACGAATATTTTTTCAATTTTTATTAAAAATATTCATCCATATTTGTAAAGTTTTATCATATTGGTGTTTTTTTGATCAAAAAACCATCAACTTCTAACAGCATCCCCGTCCGAACGGTTAGAACGGGACAAAAAGTGACAAATCTTATAATGTTTAATTTGACAATTTATACGATGGTAATGTGGTGCGCTACATTTAAATGCGTGATCCCGCCCTGCATCATCCCCATACGAACGATTGGAACGGGACACAACACACCTTATTAGCTCATAAATTAAATCGCTTTTTTCTCCATCTCTTTGATTCGGTTCAGACAATCGCTTACTAACTCTTTATCATCATTTTTATGGGCAATTAACGTAAGTAGTTGCCATAATCGAATTTCCTGGTCATCATAAATTAAACCTTGCCGACAAAAATTTTCAGCTTCATCAAACTCTTTAGCCTCTAAATAACAATGACCCAACCCCAAGTACCCCTCAACCTGTTCCTCCACATCTTCAAGTGATGTTTTAAAGCAAATTTTCGCTTCATCTATTCTAACGGCTTTGAGATAAATCCAACCCAGATTATGAAAGTCATGAATATTCCCATCATCAAGTTTTATTATTAACTCTATATGTTTTTGCGCCTTTTCTACTTGTTTCTGTAAAAGATAAATTTCCGCTATCAACCTATGGGCGTCAACGCAATTATGATCATCTTCCAATAATTGTTCGAGTTGTTCAAGTGCGATTTCGACTTCATCTTGCTGAAGTAATAACTTAGCGTTGAGATAACGAAATGCTGTATGTTTTGGATGCTGCTCGAGTGCTTGTCGTATTGCTATTTCCCCTTCTTCAATATCTCCTGTAAATAATTTCGAATAAATTAATAGTTGCCACTGCCAGGCATCTTCACTATCCCTTTCAACAACCTTTTGTGCTGCTTCAGCTGCCTCAGGATATTGACCTAAATGATAATTTGCTTCTGCGGTAATTTTGCTGAATTCTAAGTTATTAGCATCAAGTAACAATCCCTTGTTAGCATACTCCAGTGCTTGGTCATAACATTCCAGACGAATTAAACAAAAGGCCAAGTTTTGTATAGCTGCCTCATCCTCAGGTTCTCTTTGGAGGATTTTTCTCCAACAGAGTGCACTTGCCTTAAAACTCCCTTGGTTCAAGTTATTTAGAGCAACATCATTTAACACTCGATGCGATTCATCAAGAAACATTAAAGTAACTCCTTAACGACCATAGTTCGACCAGCAGCTTTACACTTTTTATGAATTAACCAAACCAAATAAAGTTGACCTATTCCCAGATACCCTAGAAAAAAATATCCAACAAAAAGCCCAATTCCAAACATCATCCATTCACTACCTAATGGAGCAATATCCAGCCATTCTGCAATAGGCAACTTGACAAGTAATAGCCCCACAAAACCAGCACTAATCATCCAAACTCCCACCTGACTATTTTCCTTACCATCAGGCCGGATGATTGGTGCTAAGTATGCGTATTCCATAGTTTCAAAATTATAAGCATGAGAATTGATGTCCAATACCTTTTTTGTAACTTTCCTTTGATAAAGAAAAAAAACTAAAACAGTTGTTAAAAATAAACTGAACAACCCAATTAAAATAATTATGTCATTCACTGGTTGCTCTTTACAAAGAACAAATACATTCCCCAATATTAACCACCATATCCCTACAAAAACACCAATACCAAGCGCACCAAAAAATAGCATGTAGATAGCACTCTTTGTCCAACCAAATAACAAGGGCAAGAATAATAGTATTAATCCGCCATATCCCAAACCAAAAATTATAGTTAAGGGAGTAAGCGGGAATGTCTCACATCCAGAGGCTATTCCCGCTTTACCTCCTCCAAGTTCTATCAACCAAGGAACAAAAGGATAAAACATGAAAATCATGCCTGGCACAAGTACTCCCAGAGATTGACGTTTCAATACACGTAATTTAGTTTGACGAAGCACTCTGTTTTTCTTTGTCATCTTACGCCACATATTTTAGTTACCTTCACTCTGTCGAGCTATATCTGTAATCCCTTCCGTTACTGCTTCTCCGAATAGTGCATCGTAAGCCGCTCCTACTCCCACCCCAATAAGAATGCCAGCTCCTACTGTCAACAATATTGGAGCAGTAGCTATAGTAAGGCCTGCTACGGCTATAGCTCCAGCCGTTAATCCAGCTGTCACCGCAGTAGTTACAGCTGTTTTTACCGCAATATTCCCCAATTCTCCAGTAAACTCAGCATCATCAGTTACACCTGCACTGTGTCTTGCAGTCGCAACCCCAACATCTAACGCAACACCTGCCACAATTAAAGCTCCACTAAGCTTTGTCACATTAAACTTTGATATTAGACTTGGCTTAAAACCCTTAGCACTTTGAAGCCTTGAATCTTCAAAATTTACACGCCTTAAATTCTTGGGCAGGTTTAGCAACTCATTGGCTTTTTGACTTCCGAATATTTTCACATTATTAGTCGGAAGTCCATTCTTATCAATGATCTGTTCTACTCTGAAACCTAATCCTTGTACTTTTGCAGCAACTCTTAACTTATCTCCATGCCTAAGTACTGTTGCAGCATCAGATCCAGCCTCAAGAAACCCCGAAATATCAGTCAAATCTCCAGCCGCAATTTGATTATCAACATTTGGTGGAACATCTGGATTTGGCCGTGGAAATACCTTTTCACTAACACCATGAAAACTAAATAACGATTTTCCATTTAGCACAACAGAAGCATCGCTGATTATAACAGAACCATCAGCAAATAAATCCTCTCTGCTAGAGCTGATTTGTAAATCAAAATCTCTCCCCAAACCTGCTCGTTGATGAAGAGCTTCAAAAGCGTTTGCATTTGATTGATTGATGGATAAATCATTATTAAAAAATGATTCAATATCGAAAGTGTCAATTTGAGCTAATGCTTCATTCCCCAAGCGTGATATTTCTGATCGACCTTCTTGATTCAATGCCCTTCTAGCATCATCCGATATAGAAGGTATGATAAGTTCTTGTCCAGGTTGAATGGTGAAGTTTGGATCATCTATACCATTTGCTTTAGCTATTTTCGTGAATAAAAAGGAATCACCGAAGAATTCTTCAGAAATTTCACTTAATGTATCACCCGGCTTAACAATACGTATCTTAGGAGTTGTAGCTGCTGTAGCTGTTGTGTTTGTTGCGGTAGTTTTAGCCGCTTGTTCACTCGCTTTGGCTGTGGCTTTTGTGACCATTTCATCCACAACCTTATCCTTAACCGGTGCAACAGCAGTCTGACTCAATGATTTAACAATTGAATTCGCTAGACTATTGGCAAAGGCATCAGTAGCAACCTGTTTAAAGTCAAATTTCCCTTCGTTAAAGACACCTTTTTTGACCACATGCGTCAATGCTGAGTTGGCTACCCCACTTAAAAATCCATTCGCAATGCCCGTATCGTCAAATCGAGTTAATTGATTAATTGGGTCCTCTAATCCAAATTCAGCTCCAGCAAAACTAACAACAGTACTGGCAACTACATTTGACCAGCGGAAACCCGATGGATTCCCCACAATTTTATTGGCAGCAGCGCTAGTTACCACACTGCTCGCAGCAGAAATTGCTTTTCCGGTCGATGTTAGCTTATTTGCATCATCAACAAAAGATGTTCCTTTTAACAAATTTCCCACACCAGCTGCAGCACCAGACGTTATCCCACTGGTCACTGCACTTCTTAAGGAAAAGCTATCTATCGCTCCTATGGCCTTACCGACCCCCTGGCTTGCCACGCTACCAACAAATCCACCAAGTGCAGAAGCACCTACCGCAGTACCAAAACCGATTGACCCGCCTACTATACCAGTAACGCCAGCGCCAACAGCCCCTCCACCAGATAATGCAGTTAATCCAGCCGAAAATAAGTTTGAAGTTGCACCAGCCGCAGCACCCGCCGTATAAACCGTGACCACAATGGCAATAACCACCATGATAATCATTCCCAGAGCACCACAACCACTATCCGGCGGAGGCGGTATAAACGGCAAACTCGGCGTAGTATCACCAATGGCTTGCCCCAGATTAAACGGCTTAAACTCATCAAAGCTATTGGTTTGCACGTTTTGTTGTGGGACGTCCAGTATTCTGCCTGCCGTTAATCCAGTATCAGGTCCTTCTGCCAGACCATTAGCATCAGCTATCACGTACCAGAAGTCACCTGTTCCAAAGAACATCTGTGAAATTTGGCGTAAGCTTTCACCGCCACTGACGGTGTATTTAACTGTGCCTGATGTGGATTTTGCATCCAATGCTTCGAAGTGCTGGGTTTTAACACGGATGGAGCCGTCTTCTTTGAGTTCTCCTAAATTGTTTTGACCACTGTACAGGTAATGACTGACGCTTTTGCCGTCGTCATCTTTTGGGGGTTTGAAGCCGACATCTCCTGCACTACGATGACGCTGAGTTTCATTATCTCTTGGATAATGTATCGGTTCAAATGGGTTGGGTTCAGGATCTTCTACGGTTGTCCATTCTGCTTTTTCGCTAATGGATTTTGTTTGTGTACCGGACATTTTGCGTTTGAGCTGTCCAAAGGCGTTATAGTCGAAATGACGTACCTGGAAGTCGGTTTGGTCGTGGGCGCTTTTTTCTTCTACCGCCGTGCGATTGCCGTTTTCATCATAAAAACTGGTGGTGGTCGCTGGGATAAAGTCTTGTGTGGTGGAGGTGCCTGAGACTGTTTTTTCCAGATAAGTATCCCGTCCTTCATAACTGTAGGTGAAGGTATGGGTGAAGGAGTCTGGCACGTTATCCGTGGTATTATCACCTTGAACCGCTTTCGCTTTAAAGAACTTCATTTGACTTAGCAGTTCAGTTTGAGCCCCTCCTTCTATTTTGCCGTAGGTTTGGCTCACCCGTGATAATAAATCAGGACTTCCTGCCGAAGTATTAAAGGATTCGATGCCTCGGTTTAAATCCAATTCAATATCGCCAAATCTAAAGGGACCTGCTGCATTGTCGATGGCAGTATCAATAATGGCATCCAGTTGACCTTTTCCATAACCAAATTCGTTCATTTCTATCATTTGGCTATCGTTGTTGTACTTAAAGGTCTTTATACGTTCTACTGAGTTGGTGAGGTGAACTGTTGCTTGAAACGTACCACTAAAATCTCCATCGGTAAAATCTATAGTTTTAAATCGATTACTACCCGCTCTAAAGTATTCAACGGTGGTTTCAAGCTGGCCATCGATGCGGTAGTTATTTCGAACCTGTTTGCCCCAATTAGTTTCATCAAAACTATCCAGGCTCAATGTACTCGTATTGGTCATGTCGGTTAACGGGTTGTCATTGTCAAACAATCCATCACTGCCGAGAAGTTGTCCCTGTATATCATAAATGAAACGCTGTGCTTTAAAGCCTGCCCCATTGACGATGTGGCTTTGTTGACCAAACTGGTTGTAGTGGATACGTTGTCCTTCACCTTCTAGTTTAAAAGCTTTGCTGACAAGTTGTACCCCATCCCAGGTGACGCGGTTGGCTGCATCATAACCAAACCAGAATTCTTCGGTTTTGGCTGCATTATCAGGGTCAATGGTGGTAGTTCCGCCACCTTCAAACGGCGGTTCATCAGGTTCGCCTCCGCCATCAATCACTCCAAACTCAAGCGTGTAACTTCGTATATTGCCTTCTGGCACAGTACCCGTTAGTACGCCTGTGGTTTCATCAAAGACTAACCAGCTCGGTAGTTCTGAGACAACTGTGGTGGCGCTGGTGGTTAATCCTGCATCAGTACTCGGTGCCACTTCAGAAGTGGTGAATGAGGATGTGCTGAGCGATGAAGTGGATAGTGTTTTGCTGGCTAACACTGGTTCTTGAACCGGCTCTGGCACAATTTCATTGACCTTTACCCAGTAACGCGCCTGATCAGTTAGACCTTTAAAGAATTGGCTCACGTTCAGGGTCAGGTCATCACCTTTCACTGGCTCTATCACGGGTATGTCGGTTGATACCGCTGGACCTGTGACGCCTATGTCGGTTTCAACGTTCTGTAAATCGCCATCTTCGTTTGTGGCTACTACGCGAACTTTTGCTGGGTCAAATAAGCCGCTAGTAGGTACACCTGATAACAGGCCATCGCTAAAGCTTAACCATTGTCCCAGTTCACTGTTTTCCAGTAGTTGCCAGCTGCCGTCGTTTTGTTGTACTTCGACGTTGTAGGTTAGGTTTCCAGCAAAATCGCTAAATTGTGCCGTCAGATCAATGACCAAACGCTCACCAATGGTGCCGGTTTGTGATTCCAGCTCGATGGTTTTGACCAGTGCCACTTTCGGGGCTTTGACGGTCAGTGTAAGTGTATGTTCTACCTGACGACCAATATGGTCGTTGGCAATCAATGTGACGGTGGTGTCTCCGGCTATTTGTGGTGCGGTGCCACTCAGGGTTTGGGTGACTGAGTTGTAACTGAGCCAGTTCGGCAGGCCGTGTACGTCCACCATAAAGCTGTCTTGATCGACATCGCTAAAGGCGACATCCAGTAACACTGCATCTCCCATTTCCAGGGTTTTACTGCTCAGTTGTGGCGCCGTGGGCGCTTTGTTTTCTGTGACGGCGAGGTTAAATACGCCGCTGGTTGACAAGCCTTCTGGATCGGTGGCGTTCATGGTGATTTCAAAATCACCGCTGATGGCTTCTCCATTCACCGCTAACGGTATGGTGCCGCTGATTTCTCTGCTAGTTTCATTAAAGTTTAACCCCTGCGGTAATCCATTCACAGAGTAGCTCAGTACATCACCGTCAATATCAAAAAATTCCGGCAGGTTTATACTTACGGCCTGTGCAGAGGTGACGGCTTGCTCTTGCAGTACAGGAGCAACGGGTGGGCGGTTGTATTGTTCTATATCAAAGTCGATGCTTTGGCTGATCACTATCCAGCCATCGTCCGCTGTTACCTCTACTCGGTATTGACCAGGTACTTCTATGATCCCAGATAAGAGACCGCTTTGTGGATCCAGGCTCAGTCCTTGTGGTAATTCGCTTTCTATCCATTCCCCTTGTGGGTTTTGTACTTGACCTATGGCACTGAAGAGTAGTGCATCACCATCGGGATCCTGGATCCGCTGGTTAAGATCGATGGAGAGCAGATCGTTGTTGTCTGCCTGTATGCCACTTTGATCAATGACAACTGGTCCTTCGTTAGGCGGCATGTTGACCAGTACGAAGTCTACCAGGGTTTTGCTACCATGGTGGTTTTTGTCCGAGCGATCGGTAACCACCATTGTGACGGTGTAAAAACCGGTTTCACCCTCTGGTGCCTTGCCTTTAAATTCCTGGGTATCTGAGTTGAATTGTAGCCATCCTGGAGCGGCTGCTACATGGTAGCTCAGGTTTCCAGAAAGCGTCTCTTCGCCCTGTTGCTCGATAGCTTGTTGCTGTACAAATTCGGGCAGGTTAAATTTAAAACGATTGCCCTCATTGACATATAAACGTGTGGAGACTGGTGCTTCTCGTGGTGGCAGGTTGACCAGCTCAAAGTCCAGTACGCTGGTTTCACCAAAGCGATCTCTCGCTTCTACACTCACGGTAAATGAACCAGTGTCATTCTCGGGTGCTTTGCCTGCAAATTCCAGGTTGTTTTGGGTAAAGTGTAACCATGAGGGTCTTTCCAGAATGCGGTAATGCACTGTGTCGCCCTGCGGATCGATAAACTCCGGCAGGGTAAAGCTGAAGCGCGATCCGGCCAGTACTTGCTGCTCGCTAAAGTCTGGTGCTTGTGGTGCTTGTGGTCCCTGTGAGGCTTGTGGTACCTGTGAGGCTTGTGGTACCTGTGGCGCCTGTAATGCTTGCGCTGGTTTGTTGTAGATTGTCATCTCTTTGATGACGGTATTACCGCGGTGATCGTAGCCTATTATTTTCAGCTCAAAGCTCCCTGCTTCCGCCCAGGATGCACGTCCTGAAATTTCCAGATTTTTGGAATTAAAATGCAGCCAATTGGGTTTATCCAGTACGCGATAGATGGCTTTTCCGCGCAGTCCTTTGAAAGGAGCCAGATCAAACTTGAAGTTTTGACCTTCGTTAATAACGAAGTCAGCCTGTGCTTCATCGTTTGCAGCTTTTTCTGCCGCGAGCGCGTCTAGTGATGCCTGATAGGTATCGATGGATGATTGCGTGTTCGTCAGGGGTACGGTCTGCTCTGAGGACAGAACCTGATCTGAGGACTGTGTCTCAATGGAGGCAGAGACTAAGATTGGTTCAGGCTGACTACGTAGAATAAGCCCACCACTTCTAATATTAATGGTCAAACTGGTAGAGGCTGTGAGTCCTTTGGGATCGCTAGCGATAATTGTGGCACTGTATGTCCCTTCAATTAAAACGATGCCCGAGATCAAACCGCTGCTACTGATAAAAAGACCCCTGGGCAGTAATTTGGCCTGATACGTCAGGACATCCCCATCTGGATCGGTAAAGGCATCCACAGGTATCTGAAAGTTCACTTCACGATCTGTTGTTCCACTAATGCTGAGCGTTTTATTGGCTACTGGCGCCTGGTTTAGATCTGGTGTAGCTTCAGCCACAATAAAAGCAAAGGCGGATGATACTGTTCCCCCTTTTCCATCATTGGCCGTCACACTTACGATGTGATTTCCACTACTGGTAAAAGATAATTGCCCCGAAATAAGTCCAGAAGAACTCATACTGAGTCCATCCGGTAACCCTAATGGCGCTGTAAAGGTTAAATTATCACCGTCGGGATCGCTAAAAAAGCTACTAACATTGATATTAATGCTATCGCCTTCTGTCGCCGACTGATTTGGTAATGAGGTCGCTGTTGGAGATTGGTTTGGTGCAGTCTGATTATTAATGGTCAGGTTAAAAGTATCTAGTCGTTTTAATCCACCGGGATCGGTGGCGGTGACTTCGATCTCGTACAGTCCCTGAGTCGTAAACGAAGGAGTGCCACTTAAAACGCCATGACTGAAACTTAACCCAGAAGGTAAATCCACCTGGATACGATCTGCAACAATTGAGATCTGACTTTCCTGGATCTGGAGGATAGGATCAGGATTGGGATCAGATATGATGGTTGTAACAAAGGCTTTAACGCTATAACTCAACACATCACCATTGGGATCGGTAATGAATTGTTTGGCATTCACACTAAAGAACTGACCTTCATTGGCAATCTGGTTGGGAATAGAACCTGTAGGAGCCTGATTAACCACCGAAATTGACAGGGTAAAGGTGGCTTGTTTGGTGCCGCCTTTGCCATCATTGGCGGTAACCGTGATGGTATGATTCCCTGAGCTTGCTTCTAACGCTGTTCCGCTGATGACTTCGGTACTGCTGTTATAGCTAAAACCGGATGGCAATCCAGTCACCACGTAGCTCAGGTTGTCGCCATCGGGATCGCTAAAGTAGGTATTGAGGTTAACCGTAGCCGACTGCCCTACATTGAGTGAGAGGTTCGGGATGGTTGAGGCCAGAGGTGGTCTATTGTTATCGGTAATGGTCAAAGTGAAACTGTCTGAGACCGTGCCACCTTTACTATCATTAGCCGTTACAGTGATATTATAATTACCTGCAGTAGTAAACCCTGCCTGTCCAGTGATCACACCCGATGAATTAATACTCAAACCACTGGGCAATCCCGTAGCCGAGAAAGTGAGTGCGTCACCATCAGGATCACTAAACTGTAATGCGACATTTAGACTAATTGAAACTCCTTCAGTAGCTGTCTGGTTAGCAATTGGAGTTACCGTCGGTGGGTTATTCACCACAACCGGATTGGTTATGTTCATTGAGAAGCCAGTGGTCACTGACAGGTTTGCCGGATCTCTGGCAGTCACCTGGGCGGTATAACGCCCCAGTGCGGCAGTCGTTGGCACGCCCGATAACACTCCATTAACAAAGGTCAACCCAGCTGGAATAGCTACAGGCAAGTCAATTGGCTCTGGCTCTGGAGATGTACGATCAATGCTTGTTTGGAAAAATTGAATCGAATAGGTCAAAGGATCATTATTAGGATCGCTAAAATGCGGTTTCACGTCCAGGCTG
>JBFFIY010000124.1:0-14984 GCA_041556195.1 Enterobacterales bacterium | reverse complement strand
TCATAACGAAGAAGATGGGCGCTTATTGGCTTGCCCTTCGGGAGCTTCAGTGGAAAACCAGTCCTTCGTTCTCGCTCTTGAAAATGACCAGTCATTCTCTACGAGCGACGCCTTGACCTGGATTCCCACTGAAGCTCTGAAGTCCCGCATTTCCAGGTATCACGGGTATATAAGGATCTATGCCTGCGTATTCAGGTAGTTCATTCACTTCCAGGGTAATTTTATTTTCACCTTTCGTGAAGAGATGATTTTTAAAATAAAGGATATGGTCGGTACCTTTTGCTTGCCTGATAAATAACGGTAAAAATAATGCCCAGTAATGAAAGAGTGATAATAACCGTTGTCAGGGCAATGATTTTTGGAAAATAAAGACTCCAGTTTTTTGTGGGGGTTGAATCAATAATATCGCCTATACCTAATTGGCGATCCCGCCAGATAGTTTCAGCAGAATAATAGGTAACAACAATTAAAAACATTAATCCAAAAGAACCAATGGTATACTTCCAGAGGAATAATTTGATTATTAAGTTCAAATGGCGTCCAGTAACGTGTTGTTTCAGCGAAAGCGCCTAGTCCAAAAGGATCTAACATAGAGGCCAGTTGCACATAATCAGGATTGGCAAGTAATTGTTGAGACAGATTATAAAAAATAAAAAATCCAACAACACCCAAATACATGCCCATCATGGTGCGAAATTTAAGAGCGAAAATATAAAATAAAGTCGAACAAAAAAAGAAGGTTGTTTTCTAAAGTAATTAAATTCAAATCTGGCTAATTTGAAAAACATGTTTAATCCTCCATTCAGGCCTGTTGACGGGCATTGAACAAAGTTGAGAAATAAACATCTTCTAAATCAGGATGTAATGCCTCAAATGTTTCATCGAGTTTTTCATCAGCCAGTACATGAATTAAAGTGCTGCCTGCTTTTAAACGAGTAGAAATTACCAGATGTTTCTTTTTTTTTCCTCAAGCTTATCCTTATGAATAAGTTTTCGCCAAACTTTTCCTTCTAATTGTTTAGTCAGCTCAAACGGCTGTCCTGCCAGTTGGATGCTTCCATCAACCAGAATAGCGAGTTTTGAACAAAGCTCTTCTACATCATCCACAATATGAGTGGATAAAATCACTACTTTATCCTGCCCTAAGTCGAATAACAGATTATGAAAACGGTTGCGTTCTTCCAGATCAAGACCAGCAGTTGGTTCATCGACAATGATGAGTTCAGGATCGCCTAATAAAGCCTGAGCAATACCAAAACGTTGGCGCATACCTCCAGAAAAGGTACTAACAGGTTTTTTTCTATCGTTCCACAAATTGCGAGATGCGAGACAAAAATGCAGGAGCAATTTTTATTCGCCACTTCCCTGTGGCTCTCTTGCTTCGCAAGCCAGCTAAAGCTGTTCTGATTTACTCCTGCAAATCTTGGTGAACAGCTTTAGCTGGCCCGAAGAGGGGAACAGCATGGATGTTGTGAATCTCCGAGGTGCGAGAAGTAAAAGCCGAATAGAGTATCGGCTTTTACTTTTTATTTGTTATTCAAAAGCGCCAGCTGCTCCAGGGAATACCACGGGACTTTCAAAACCGTCTTTTGATACCGCAGCGACACCGAAGAAGAAGTTGTCGATAATGATATTTTTAAGGGTGAATTTATCAACCTTGCCTACCCAACGACTGTGTTGCCAAACAGGAGAGGTGGTTTCTCGCCAGTAAATACGATAACCGGCAAGGGGAGTTTTGTCTTGTTCGGGTTGTTTCCAGCTAAGATTGGTGTCCTTGGTTACAGCACCGGTTAATTTGACTGCCATAGGTGGTGCAGGAGCCCAGGCCATTGAGGCCATAGAGATAAGATTAAGCGCCGTGAGTTTAGCGGCATAAGGAAAGTTAACACCTTCTATAACATCACCATATTTGATGCCATCTTCTGTTCTAAGATCCTGATGTTGACGTGTGTAGTTTTCATGGGCTTCCATGATTCTGACGCCGGGAAAGCCTGCATCATTAAAGGGGCGGTGATGGCCGCCTCTTTTAAATCTATCCAGTCGATAAATCATCATAACATTGAGGTTTTCAACGTATTTGTTACCAAGGTGATGAATATAACGTGCCAGATTACGTGAAGCCGAGTCAACTTCTCCGCCTCTAAAGCGTCTTAAAGTTGCTTCTTCTTCCGTTTCTGTGGCACGAGTGCCCTCTGAAAACACGCGAGCAGTAGTGTTGTCTATAATGCCATCAAGTCCATGTATATTACCTATCATGTCATTATTTAGTACAGCCATAATTTTCCAGCCACGCTTTTTGGCTTCTTCAGCTAGTAGTTTTCCGCCAAATAGTCCTTGTTCTTCTCCTGATAAACCTGCGTAAACCACAGTAGCATTAAATTGATATTGTGATAAGACACGGGCTGCTTCAATAACTGCAGCTAAACCAGTGGCATTATCATTAGCGCCGGGTGAATCATCAGTAAAATTCATGGGATCGGAGATCCTGGAATCAATATCTCCCGTGATCATAATGACTCGTTCAGGATCATGAGTGCCCTTCTGGATGGCAAGTACATTAATGACCTCGGTGGGATCTGGAATACGTTTCTCACCACTAACCACACCACCTTGCATTTCTACTTTAAGGCATCCTTTGCATTGTTGCTTGATTTGTTCAAATTCGGTTTTTACCCAACGCCTTGCTGCTCCAATTCCACGAGTAGTTGATTTGGTATCCGACAATGTATGTCGAGTACCAAAATTAACCAGAGTTTGGACCGAGTTTTGAAGCTTGTCAGCCTCAACAGACTCGGAGATCTGGTAAAGTTGATTTAGCTTTTTTTCAGAGGCTACAGCTTCGGAAGCTAAAAGTGGAAGGTTTAAGCCTGATATGCTGAGGATTACACTTATGATTGCTATTTTTTTTAGCATAGTTTCTACCTTTAGTTTTTAAAGGTTTTATTGATGCGAGCTGAGAAATCTTCGGCATCCATAAATCCTGTTACTCTAGATCGAGTTAATTCTTCACCGGAAGATCCAAAAAACATAATTGAGGGTAATCCTAACACATCGAATTCTTCCATAAAGCGGTTGTTAGCATCATTGGTTTCAGTGAGATCCATTTGTAACCAAGCTGTATTTCTCAAGGCTTCCCTGACCTTAGGATCGGGGAAGGTTATGCTGGCGAATTCTTCACAGGCTGTACACCAATCTGCATAGAGATCGAGCATTACCGTTTTACCCTGGGCGTTCGCTTTGGCCACGGCTTCTCTTAATCTGGCTGCATTGGGTTCAACTTCAATAAAGGGTAAATCAGAATGCGTGCCGGGATCTGCTCCAGTTATGGTAACAGAGCGTTGTTCCAGAGGTTTAAGTAGATTGCCATTACCTTGCGCTGCACCAATTATGAGGATAACACTCCATATAACCAAAGCGATGCCGATTGCTTTCCAAAATTTGGACCATCCTGCTTCAGGTGTTGCATCGAAAGCCCCCAGATATACGCCAGATCCCATGAATAATAATCCCCATAAGATTAATAAAATTGGGCCAGGAATGAGGTGATCGGTGATAATCAGGGCAACTGCCAGCATAGAAACACCAAATGCGGCTTTAACCCCATCCATCCAACCACCGGCTTTGGGTAATAATTTACCTTCCGAGACACCAATAAGAATTAATGGAATGCCCATTCCCATTGCAAGTGCATACATAGTTAGTCCACCAAAAACATAATCACCAGTATTGGCGATATGTATTAGGGCTCCCGAAAGCGGAGCAGTAATACAGGGGCTAACAATCAGCGCCGACAGGATCCCCATAATGGCGACTCCAATAAAGGTACCCCCGGTTTGTGAATTACTAATACCGGTCAGTTTGCTTTGCCATTTTGAAGGCAGGGTTAATTCATAAAAGCCAAACATACTTAATGAAAGTAATACAAAGATCAGGGCTGCACTGACAACCACCCAGGTAGATTGGAACATTCCTGCTAATGAATGCCCGACTGATGCGGTGAGCATTCCCAGTAGAACATAGGTTAAAGCCATGCCCTGTACATAGGTAAATGATAGCCAAAACGCTCGGGAAGTTGTGGTTTTTCCCTGACCGGCAATAATGCTGGCAAGAATAGGCATCATTGGAAACACACAGGGCGTAAAAGTCAGGCCAAGACCCAACAATAAAAACAAACCCATGGTAATGAGCAAAGTGGAGTCTTTCAGGTAATCTGCCACAGCCTGTTGATCATTGGACAGCTCTTTTAATGAGGCTGATACAGGTTTATCAGGTGTTTGTGAATTGGTTCCAGCAGAAGATGAAATGCTCTGTTCCTTTGGCGTTTCAATCTCAGAAGCCTCAATCTCAGAACCATCAGGATTAAAGCTAATGGTTTCAACGGCTGGTGTATAACAAAGCCCTTTTTCTGCACAACCCTGATAACCGGCAGAAAGGGTAATTGGCCCGGTAATATTGGTTAATGGCAGGTGGATTTCAATAAATTGATGGAAAACTTCCATTTCTTTTTCAAAGAACTCATCATATTTAAAATCTCCTTCAGGAAACTCGGCTGTACCAAGCGTGGCGCCAGTCGCACTAAAATTAAAACGTTCTTTATATAGGTAGTAACCATCGGCAATTTTCCAACGGACAAAAATTTGCTGTTCATCTAAATCGGCTGAAAACTGAAAAGCCTCTTCTCTTTTTAGAAACTCCTCTTGTTCAGAAGCTAGTCCGAGTAGATCCAAAGTGTTTTTTTTGTCTGGATCTGAACTGAAACCGGGCGAAGGATTAAATATTGCGCTCAGTAGAGACAGCATAACCACGGCAGATAAAAACCATTTTTTCATGTAATAAATCCTAATCTATAGTGCTAACTTGTTGTTCTAGCCAATGAATATATTCAGCGGAACCCTTTGTAATGGGTAATGCAATTATTTCTGGCACCTCATAGGGGTGCCTTTGTTTTATCGAATCTTCAATCGCCTGATATTGATTGGTGAGGCTTTTAATGATGAGTAGAGACTCAGTTTCTTGCTCAATGTTACCTTGCCAACGATAAACGGATGTTATTTGAGGCAGAATACTGACACAGGCTGCCATCTGATGTTCAACCAAATGCTGAGCTAAAGCGTTAGCCACTGAAATATTTGGGCAACTACAGAGAACCACTAAAGGACTCTGTTCATCCTGCGGGTGAGTTTCGCTGATAGATTCAGACACTTTTTTGCTTATCCATTAAATCAAAATCAGAAATCTAAGGTTTCATTGAGCGAGTCATTGTAACAGGGGTGCAGTGTTAAACAAATCCCTTCAGTATGCGCAATGATTTATAGAAACTATAAAGGCGTGTCGTTTTTTTAAGATTTTCTGGAAAGATTGGTAATCGCTGGCTTAGTCTTTGGGATCACATTTCACTAACAACTCGACCAAAAGCTTCAACCTGTTCCCAATTGGTAAATTCTTTTACAGTTTCAGGATCTGTCGGACCTTTTGTCATCCACATAATGAGTCTTATCATGAGCCGATCCAGAAAACTGTATTTAGGATAATTTATTTTCCCTGCGAAAACGGCTAATTCTCTGGGCTGCCAGGAGATCTGTTTAATGAATTTTTTTAAATAAGGATTGGTTTCTGGTTGATTCTTTTCTGGTTTGCGAGCAACAACATTGACAGAGAAAAAAGCATTAGGTTTGCTTTCGAGAATTAGCCTGTTTGTTTTTATGAAGTCATAAACTTTAGGATTATGTTTACCATAGCGGATACTTGCTCCTACAACTATCTTATCAAAATGTGCAAGATCTCCACAGAATTCATCATTAAGAGAGACTAATGTCACATTATGAGTGTGTTGTTCAATCTCCTGCTGCTCAATCACCTGCTTTAGTCTTAAGCAGATTTCTCTAGTATGTCCATCTGTGGTGGAATAGATAATAAGGATTTTGGACATTATTACAGCACTCTATTTTTTGCTCCTGTCCAGTCGAGGGGCAGGAAGGCTAAAAAGTTTAATGATCAATGCGATAAGATAATTGAAGCGAAATCAGGTCGAATGATTCAGATTGGTAGGGAGAAGTGCCATCTGAATATTGTAGTTTAAGAGCCAAATCGCTGTTAATGTCGTATCGTAGTGCGAACAAATTACGATGGTAGTTATTAATTTCAATTAAGGAATAGAATTCATTTACCTTGCTTCCTGAAAGGCTTTCATAGCGATAAATCAATTTTAGTGAACGCTGAACAGGCATGCCCAGTTGTAAATAACCAGCATGTTGATTGGATGTTTCACCACTTCCATACAAAGCTTCATTGGAAATTTTCATGTATTCGAGCTTTGTATCAAAGTTATTATGAAGGAAAACGAAATCCAGCCCCACTATTTTCTGTTTAAAAAGAGTGTCTCCACCTTCAGGGTTAACCAATTGCTGTAGTCTGCCATCAGCAACCATTTTTTGGGTATTGGCGAACAGGGAAAATTGATAATTTGGTTGATTAGATTTGTATGTGAGTCTGCCGCCTATCTGAATTTCATCATGAAATACATTATCAACCTGGGTCTCTAATTCAAGTTCATTCCCATCTTTTTCTATAAGTTGGCCATTACCAAGATTTAATTGATATTGCCAGTTTCCTCTTTTAGATAACCATTTTCCAGATGCGTTAATGCCGACTATGTGCATTGGCAGAAAGCCGCCCTTATCTTCAAATTCCAGAAAGGTTGGTCGGTCAATCGTATCCTGTAGTATGGTTCCGTGATGTTTAGCCCTATTCCAATAACCTATGGCGGAATGAAATCGACCAAATGCAAGGTTAAATTGTGATGAAAACTGATGTTTTAACCACCATCGTTCAAGTTCTACTTCTGTTCCATGGGCAGATTTTTCAGCGACAGCTTCAATTAACATTAAATTGGAATCATCGATTTTATGGGCATAAAGTGCATCAAAAGATCCATGCAGATCATAATTTTCCTGATCGGTATCATTTGTTGTCAGGTCGCCATATAAAACAAGATTGCCTGACCAGCTATCAGTAGCAAATACGAAGAATATTGTGCATAAAATAACAGATAAAAAACGATTAATATTTTTGCTAAAACTGCTTTGGTTTCTCGTTGTGTTAATCATAATTAATCTTCTTCTGGCAGTCTAAATAAGACTTTAAAGTTATTTGATAACGATTTGTCGGAGATATAACCAATCCTATTGGGTGAGCTAGTTATCCAGGCCATTACTGCTCCATCATTTTTAAAGGCATCTGGTGGAAATTGGCCGTCTACATAAATTTTTCTTGCTCTAATTGAACGTAATTCTTTTTGTGAAATATTGATAATTTTTTGATAAAACGTATGGCGAATTTCTGATTTAGTGAAATGATCGGAAACCTCAACGCTTTGAGTTCCTATTGAAAAAGCATCACCTAGCCAGAGTTGGCGGCATTGCTGTGGATTTAATTCAGTTAACGGGCTGTCTTTTCTAGCAATTACAATAATGTCTGCAAAAATATTTTCTGGAATAAATATCATCACCGGCATCATTAGTATGAATAATTTTTTTCCAAAAGTCCGAATCAAGATTTTTTCCTGTTAACCAATAATGATTGAGAGTAGCTATTGTGTGTCATTTTAACTTAAACAACCTGATTTCGGGATAAGAATAGTCAAAGCTCTGTTAAATATACGTTGGTGTTGTTTTATTGTTCGCAAAAATAAGTCTGCAGATTTGCAATAGCTTTAGCTGCCTATTGGTATAAAATCTTTTCACAAACCTCTTTATAAAGTTACAGCCAAATTGTAGTTGTGAGCATACATAGATAAATAACGATAAGTTGGTTGATTGTATATTCATGCGCCACAACGGCTATTAGCATGGTATTCAACCCAGAATCATAATTTTAAGCTATCCAACTGATGACTTTGGATTCAAATAAAAACAATTAAATATTAAAGCAAATACCCTATATAGCATTTGATCCATGTCAACCAACTGTTATTGATTAAGTTTTTTGCTACCAGGTTTGATCAAGGGATTTTATTCAAGAGCTGTTTAAGTGCGTCAGGATAAAGCTCATTGGCATTGTCTCCGTCAAACTGATTGGTCGTCCAGACAAATGATGTTTCACTGGTGATAACCAGAGCCTGAATAAGTTTTTTCCAAAGTGCTGAAATTGCCTGCATGACATTTTCAGCGTCAGACAATTGACAATCATGGAATAAGATCCCAAAGCGTCCATCCAGAATCCTTGCAACCTGATCAGAACAACGTACTCGCTGGTGAAGCAAGTTTGCCATGGCAAGCGTCAATCTTTCTGTGGCGGCCTCCCCTTTTCCCTGGCGCAATTCATCCAGACCAGTGATTTCAGCTAAAACAATGCAGAATCTCACCTCATCGCGCAGGGCTTTAGAAATTGACGCATCTATTTCTTTTCGGAAAGCGCTACGGTTAATCAAACCGGTGAGCTGATCAGACTCCTGAAGCTCTCGAGTTTGTCTATAACGCATAGCTCGGTGTCTTACTGCTTTTACCAGAGGTTCGGCTTGCACGGGTTTAGATAAAAAGCCTTCTCCGGCGGTTGAAAGAGCTTGAGCACGTTTCTCATGATCATCTTCAGCAGATAAATAGATAACCGGTATGTTGCTAGTAGCAGAATGCTGTTGCAGAATTTGCGCTAATTCAATGCCGTTACAGTCGGGTAATTGCATATCCATTAAAATGAGTTCAGGTTGGAACTGTTGAATAGATGCCATCAATTGCTCTGGATCATCGACCCACATGGGCGACATCCCTACCTTTTTCAGGGTTCTAACACAGAATAACCCTTGTGATCGAGAGTCTTCTACCACCAGAATTCTTAAAGGATCATCATGCAAAGGGGTAGAAATACGATCTAGTTGAAGGATTATTTCTTGAGATTCAAGAGGACTGATGAGGAAGCCTTTCCCACCACTTCTTACACCTTTAAGTCTATTTTTCAGGGTGTCCATAGTAGTATAAAAGATAAAGGATGTTGAGCTTTGTTGAGCAATACGACGTAAACTTTCACTTTCTTCATCTGAATGGGGTAGTGGCATGATGATCGCTAAAGGTTGTTCCAGTTGGCAAGTGGCTTCAAGCTCCAGGGATTGTTGCAGTAATTTACAGCGATAACCAAAGAGTTGTAATGATTCGACGATGTGCTCTTTGGCCGAAGGTGTGAGTATGAGCAATACTGGCCTGTCGTGTGTGGGCATGAGTTTAGATAAAATATCAATACTGGCCTGATCCAGGGCTGTATCTTCATGGATTTCTTCAGTTGCCTTTGTCTCAGACGTTTCTGGTTTGATGGCAGGAGTCATCGGAATCAGGTGGATGGAAGGTTTAACCTGTTCTTTTTCAATAATATCCAGTTTGTCCTGTGTCGATGCCATATTAATTAATTCTGTTGAGAGCACCCTGATCTGTTCTGGATCTGGCACAATGGCATGTTGTAATGCGTGATTAAAGAGTTGTTGTGTTTTATTGAGAATTTTAAGATGTTCCTCAAGTTCAAAGTTGTGGCAACTTTTAATGAGGCGGTTAATTTGGAGTTGTAATTTTTGAGTACTATCAGCAGACCACTGCTTTTCTTCTCCCTGCTCAAGTAAATGAGCACATTGACGTAATTTGGCGGGCATGCGCTTAAGAAATAAACGCCCAAGTTGTTTTTTAGCGTCAGTTGTTGATTGAATAGTCATAAATATAGTGCTTAGTATCGTTAATAATAAATTAAATCATTGAATAAATGGAAAGTAGTCACAATTATCCAATGATAGGAGTTATTTCCAAGTGAATTGTTACCAAAGGGATCTACTAGAGTATAGACAATTATTCATGGATCATCTGTCGAGAGTCAATTAATTAACTCCAGATTAAGAAATACAGTGTAAGAACAATTGAAAGGTTAAATAAATATATGCGTTGGTTGTTATTGATTTTACTGTTTCCCTTGATAGAAATATCGGTTTTTATGGATGCTAGTCAGCTGATTGGAGTTGGCTGGGTGATGTTATTGACATTGGCGAGTGCTATTTGGGGGATGGCCCTGGTGAGGATGCAAGGAATGGACACCTATCGTCGTATGCAACAACGTATGGCTTCTGGTGAAACCCCTGCACGGGAAATGCTTGAGGCGAGTTTGCTATTATTAGCGGGCTTTTTACTGTTGTTGCCGGGATTTATCGGTGATAGTTTCGGAGCCTTATTATTGCTACCACCGCTCAGAAAATTTATTGCACGAAGATTATATAACCGCCCACTCCATGTAAACGTCGTACATCATAATGTTGTTGATAGAGAGCAACATAGAGAGCAACAAAGGCGTAGCGATTCATCAGAACAAGGCAGAATTATTGATCAAAAAGAGCCTTGGGACTAAAAACGGAGTCATTTGCGTGATAAATGGAAAAATTTTGTGTAAATGCCTTGAACTACTCAATATTATGCCCCATATACCTGTAACCTGCGGCACCGAGCCGCCAGTTATAGTTCGTTAAAAATCCAAGAAAGTTAGGAGAAAGACTCAATGAGCATACGTCCATTACATGATCGAGTGGTTGTTAGACGTTTGGAAGAAGAAAAAACTTCTGCAGGCGGCATCGTACTTCCAGATAGTGCTACTGAAAAACCAAGTAAAGGCGAAGTTATTGCCATCGGAAATGGCAAGATCCTGGACAACGGCGAAGTCCGTGGTTTAGATGTAAAAGTTGGCGACCAGATATTATTTGGTAAGTATTCAGGTACTGAAGTTAAGGTTGATAACGAAGAATTATTGGTGATGCGTGAAGATGACATCATGGCTGTAGTTGAATAAGCCAAAACTAATAATACCAAATTCAGAAAAAATACTTACATTAAAATTAATCAAAACAAATTAAAGAGGAATAGTCATGGCTGCTAAAGAAGTACGTTTTGGTGATGACGCAAGAGCTCGAATGGCTCGTGGTGTTGACATATTGGCAAATGCTGTAAAAGTAACCCTCGGCCCTAAAGGTCGTAATGTTGTTTTAGACAAGAGTTTTGGTGCCCCAACCATCACTAAAGATGGTGTTTCTGTTGCAAAAGAAATCGAATTAGAAGACAAATTCGAAAACATGGGCGCTCAAATGGTTAAAGAAGTAGCATCTCAGACTTCTGATGTTGCTGGAGACGGAACGACTACTGCTACCGTTTTGGCACAATCCATTGTTAATGAAGGATTAAAATCTGTTGCTGCTGGCATGAATCCTATGGATCTCAAGCGTGGTATTGATAAAGCCGTTGCTGCTGCTGTTAAAGAATTACAGGAGTTATCTACACCCTGCAGAGATGATAAAGCTATCGCACAGGTTGGCTCAATTTCTGCTAACTCAGACACTAATATTGGTGACATTATTGCGAAAGCCATGGGTAAAGTTGGTAAAGAAGGCGTGATTACCGTTGAAGAAGGTACGGGCCTTGAAAATGCTTTAGATGTTGTTGAGGGTATGGAATTTGACCGTGGTTATTTATCACCATATTTCATCAACAATCAAGACAGCATGTCTGTTGAAATGGATGCCCCTTTCATTTTGTTGGTTGATAAAAAAATCACCAATATTCGTGAACTATTACCTATATTGGAAGGCGTTGCCAAAGCTGGCAAGCCTTTAATAATTGTTGCTGAAGATGTAGAGGGCGAGGCTCTGGCCACTTTGGTGGTTAACAACATGCGCGGTATCGTTAAAGTTGCAGCTGTTAAAGCCCCTGGTTTTGGTGATCGTCGTAAAGCTATGTTAGAAGATTTAGCTGTATTGACTGGCGCTACGGTTATCTCTGAAGAAGTAGGCCTAAACCTTGAAACTGCTGAAATAGATTTATTAGGTAGTTCTAAGCGTATCGTTATCACCAAAGACAGCACAACATTGATTGATGGTGCAGGTGATGTGGCTAAAATTGAAGCACGTGTTGCTCAAATTCGTCGTCAAATTGAAGATACTTCATCTGATTATGATCGTGAAAAGCTACAGGAACGTGTTGCTAAATTAGCGGGTGGTGTTGCGGTTATTAAAGTTGGCGCAGCTACAGAAGTTGAAATGAAAGAAAAGAAAGCCCGTGTTGAAGATGCACTTCATGCAACTCGTGCAGCAGTTGATGAAGGTGTAGTTGCTGGTGGTGGTGTTGCTTTCATACGAATTCTAGGTAAGTTGACCAACCTTGAAGGTGACAACCATGATCAAACAGTTGGTATCCAATTAGCACTTCGTGCGATGGAGTCACCAATGCGTCAAATCGTGACTAACTCTGGTGATGAAGCTTCTGTTGTTGTAGATAAAGTTAAAAATGGTGAAGGTAACTTCGGTTACAATGCTGCAAATGGTGAATATGGAGATATGTTGGAAATGGGTATTCTGGATCCAACCAAAGTTACTCGTAGTGCTCTTCAATATGCAGCCTCTGTTGCAGGTTTGATGATTACCACAGAAGCCATGGTAACAGATCTTCCTAAAGATGATGCTGCTGGTGGTGGTATGCCTGATATGGGCGGCATGGGTGGTATGGGCGGCATGGGTGGAATGATGTAAATCATTTTCCACCATTTCAGAAAAAACTAAGGCGCTCATCGAGCGCCTTTTTTATTGTCTTTGATTTGAGGCTAGATTTGAGATTTGAGACTAATGGCGAGAACTAGTCTTTCGTTTCCGCATCTTGAATAATGACTTTTTGGCCATTCTGATCAACAGAAACTTCGCCAACGGGATCAAATTTTACTTCACCGGTACCTACTTTTACCGGAATGGTAAAAGGCTTAGATAACACCTTGCCATCTTTTTCGATTGAGGCCATTAAGTGAATGTAATAAAGGCCGTCTGCGGGCGCTACAATTTTCAATAGAGGTAAAGATTCTCGTTCGCCATTATTTTTTAACACGCTCTGCCAGCTTGTATTATTATTGGACCAAGTTAGTTTTTCGGCAGAAGTCACTTTGGAAATGACGGGTGAGGTCAACTTGGAGTTAAAGCTGACTTCAATTTCAATTTCTTCTCCAGCTTTTGGCGAGTCATTGTTTTCTCCTCATCTAATCGTTTCCACTAGACTACACAATGCCAAAGACAGGCGCAGTGTCCGAAGAAATTATTTAGTGAGTCTTTAGATCCGTTGAGAAACAGCCCTAGTTAAAACCTAAGTATTTTTGCTTTTAATATAAGCAATATATGCTTCAACATGTTTTAAGATAAGCTCAGCATTTTTATCATCATTTAGTAACTCAATTGCTGGAGCTTGTAAGTCAGGCAAACCTGTAGATACTTGTGGAATAGGTTGTTGTTCAATCCATTTATAACAAGCGTTACGTTTTTTTAACTCCGAGAACAATAAGTCGAATACTTTTTCTGCATTATTATTACTGCCATACCAGCCTAGCGGTTTCCTTAGTAAATACTTTAATTTTTCTTCTGATCGCGCATTGGTTTCTATTTTATGTGGTAACTGTGAAAATTCTAACTCATCAGCCTTTAAGTTGTGTCTTGTCCAATTAGAGAGTGTTACTAAGTCTTTAGAGGCTCTACGACTTTCATCGAAACTAGGTGCCACTACACCTATTGTAAATCTACCCATTGAATTTAAGTGTTTTAACAATCCGCATAGGTCAGTATCATTACTCACGAAGATCATATGCTCTAATTCTGGATCTTCGTATGCATCTCGCATCGCCCGAACAGCAATATTAACGTCTGTCTGTTTCTCTTCAATACGCCAAACTTCCACCTGTTCACAATCTCTGTGCAAAATGGAAGGTTGTTTTGGATCGACTTTTCTTCGAAATACTTTATTTGGAGTGTGGTAACCTTCGATTATTTCAAAGTTTTCTTCTGAATATTGAGATAGAAGAGCCTTATGATATGTTTTTTGGTCGTTTTCAGCATTGTTAGAAAAGCTAAGTTTTGGTATTACTGGTGAAGTAAAGAAAGTGGTATGAACTTACATTATGTTAGTAATGGAATATTTTTCTGGCGCCGATTGCGGTATGACCTTATTTGCTATTAGTTTTTCAGGATCTAGCCACTTATAAGGAGATCTTTTCAAGGCTCCATAATACAGGTTGTAACCGTCAATATAGATTCTTGTTTTCAGTTTTTTATATCCCAGAAATGAAAAAACCGACATTAAGTCGGCCTCTTCTCCCTAACTTCGTAAGTCACAATGCATACGTAAGAGTCGGGTTAGTTGTTGGAACCATTATTACAAATTTATTATAGTAGCGCAATACTATATATACCCGTGCTACCAGGGCGGGATCACGCTTTTATTTAGAGTGTTTTTTAGACAAATATGATGAATGAGATTTAATATTCGTCCAAAAAAGTTGCCCAATATTGCCAAATTTCAACGTACAGCATTAGTTGGATGATTTTTGTACAAAGCATAATCCCGCCCTGCCCGTGCTACTTCAAAATGCAGATTTCAGCATATTAGCAAGAGAAGTGGAACAGTTTTATGTGTCGAACAATACAGATAAACGCACTTAACTCATTGAATTTTAATGTGTTTTTAGTTAACTCTAAATGCTAGGGGTATAAAGTGGGGTATCGGCAAGCCTCCCACTTATTTAACTCAACAAAAACAACAAGATAGCACCTACATGGGCAGCATGATGTAAACCATTCCTCCAGTTATTGCTCTAAAAAAAGCGCCTTCGGGCGCTTTTTTATTGGGGTAATTTAACCAGGATATTCAGGTTTCAATTAAAGAAAAATTGTAACTACTTAGCGAGTTGCTAAATTCACTTGTAGCCATTCAGGTTGACCCTAAAATGAGTCGCAGGCTTTTGGCTCCTGCAAAACCTGTGTACATACCATCCATGGCAATAACAGAAAAGTGCTCCTGCTTTTTCTGAATACATGCCATCCATGGCAATAACAGAAAAGTGCTCCTGCTTTTTCTGAATACATGCCATCCATGGCAATAACTTCGAGGCAAAAAATGTGAGTATATCCCCACATGGATGTAGGTAACCATTTTTATGATGTGCAT
>JBFFIY010000123.1:0-15209 GCA_041556195.1 Enterobacterales bacterium | reverse complement strand
GGGAGCTTCAGTGGAAAACCAGTCCATCGTTGTCGCTCTTGAAAATGACTAGTCATTCTCTACGAGCGAGGCCTTGACCTGGATTCCCACTGAAGCTCTGAAATCCCGCATTTCCAAGTATCACGGGTATATACCCTAAGCATTATGAATGATTAGGGGTATATTTATTCATATATATTTATTCATACTTACATAAGTTTAGATCATAAAATTAATTTTACTAACCTTTGCAGACTATTCAATTAAGTAATCAGTTGTATTTAATATATTTTTCCTCTCATAATTTAGGGACTGTTGTTCTTCTTTTATTCAAAAAATTTTTCATTATTTTCAAGTTTTGATACCAGAATATTGGCAGGAGTAAACCTGTCGCCAAATTTTTCTTCATAAAACCTGAGCCTTTCAACGACTTTATCCAGCCCCTGAGTATCACAATAATGGAAAGGGCCGCCTAAAAAAGGAGGAAATCCTAAACCGAATATAGCGCCAATATCACCATCTCTTGCATTATTTAAAATTCCCTCTTCCAGACAACGAGCGGACTCGTTAATCATTTGCAAAGCACAGCGTTCAGCAATTTCTTCTGCAGACATTTTAGTACCAGAGGTTACTCCGAGATCTGCATAAACTGTTTCATCAACCGGTCTTTTACCTTTATGGCCATCTGTATACTGGTAAAAACCTTTTTTATTCTTACGTCCCTTTCTACCAGCCTCTGTGAGTTTAGAAAAAGCAGCCGGGGGTGTCATCCTATCACCGAATGCCTGCTCTAAAATTGGGGCAATTTTAGTTCCCACATCAATACCTACTTCATCTAACAAGGTTATTGGACCTATTGGAAAACCAAAATCTTTAATCGCATTGTCAATTTTCTCAATTGCCACACCTTCAGATAAAATATGACCCGCTTCATTCATATAGGGCCCTAAAATTCTGGAGGTATAAAATCCTGGACCATCATTGACCACGATAACTGTTTTCCCCTGCTTTTTACCAAATTCGACACTGGCAGCAACTACCCAATCTGCAGTTTGTTCTGTTTTAATAATTTCCAGAAGAGGCATTTTTTCAACAGGTGAAAAATAGTGTAAACCAATCACGGTTTCAGGATGTTTACTGGCTTTAGCGATTTCACTGATAGGAATTGAGGAGGTGTTGGTGGCAAAAATAACGTCTTCTTTACCAACCGCCTCCACATCTTTAACCATTTGCTGTTTTAAATTCAAGTCTTCAAATACCGCCTCAACCACCATATCCAACTTGGAAAACCCGCTGTAATCAATGGTTCCTGTTAATTGAGCCATTTTTTTGCTCTTAACAGACGGCGCCAGATAACGTTTTTTAACACGCTTTTGATAGATGCTGTCAGAGTATTTTAATCCCTGTAAAACCCCTGCCACATCACGATCTTTAATACGAACTTTAACAGCAGCTTTTTCAATGGAAACAAAGGCTATTCCGGCCCCCATTAATCCGCCGCCCAAAACACCAATACTATTAATGGATCGAACTCCACCCTTTAGCTCAGTGTCAACACCAGAATCTTTTTTCATTTCTGTAGTAGCAAAGAAGATCCCCATTAATTGCTCAGCTTGTGGAGATTTAACCAGTTTCCCGAAAAGCTCTGCTTCTTTGGCTAAACCTTTGTCAAATCCAGCTTCGACACCAGCTTCAACACAATCAATAATGTATTCTGGTGCCGGGTAATTGCCATGAGTTTTAGCCTTCAATTTTTTTCGAGCCTGATCAAATAAAACCTGTCTACCCCATTGATTTTTTTCAAGCGCCCATTTTTGGATCCCAGCTATAGATAACCCGTTGTCTTTTCTTTCAAATCGGCCCGTATTAAGTTTACTTGCTAATGCTTTTGCGGCTTTTAAGAGATTGGCCTTTGGTGCAACTTCATCAACAAGTCCCATTTTAAGAGCCTGCTTTGGTTTAAGTTGTCGCCCAGTCAACATAAGATCCAATGCATTGGCAATACCAATTAAGCGCGGTAATCGCTGAGTTCCACCACCACCAGGCAGTAGACCTAACTGAACTTCAGGCAAACCCATCGTCGTTTTAGCACTATCGGTACAAACACGCGCATTACAGGCTAAGGCAAGTTCTAAACCGCCACCTAAACAAGCACCATGAATTGCTGCAACAACCGGAACACCCAGTTGATTCATTTGTTGAAAAGTTGCATGTCCAATTTTTGAGACATTTTCAGCATCTTTTTCTGTCTCCATGCCTTCCAACATCTTGATATCGGCACCTGCAATAAAGCTATCCTCTTTGCCGCTAAGTAAGATCACTGCCTTTATCGTTTTATCCGACTTTATTTTCGAAAATATTTCGTTAATTTGCTCTGAAAATTCAGCTCTTAATGTGTTTTGAACTTCTCCTACCACATCAATGGTAACAACGGCCAGTCCATCTTCAGAAGTTTCCAGGGTAAATGCTGATTGTTGTGACATATTATTCAGCCTCCACTATCATTGCTGCCGCCAAACCACCAGCAGCACAAGCTGTCGCAAGCCCCATACCACCACCACGCCTTTTAAGTTCTCTTAATAATTGCGTAATTTGTCTTGAACCAGTCGCAGCAAAAGGATGACCATAAGCTAATGAGCCACCCAACACATTAAATTTGTCCATATCAATTTCTCCAATGGCCTTGTTTCTTCCTAATTTTAAGCGGGCAAAGTCTTTTGAAGCAAATGCCTGAACATTGCACAGGGTTTGCGCCGCAAAAGCCTCATGCATATCAATCAAAGTGAGATCACTTAAATCCATTTTCATCTCATCCAAAACCATTGGCGTTGCATAACTCGGACCCATTAACATATCTGTAGCAGCTTCTATAGCTGAAAAAGAATAAGAACGAATATAACCCAGAGGTTCATAGCCCTCTGCTTTTGCTCGTTCTTCACTCATTAGTAAAATCGCGGCAGCACCATCTGTCAATGGGGTGGCATTGGCAGCAGTTACCGTACCATGTCTCTTATCAAAGGCAGGTTTAAGCTTATTATAGGCTTCTCGCTGACTATCAAACCTGACGTTATTATCACGGCTAATAGAGGTTTTAAAAGGCTCAACATAGGCCGTCATCACTTCATCATCCAGCAAACCACCTTCCCAGGCTTTAGCAGCTAATGTATGAGAACGATGTGCAAAGTCATCTTGCTGTTCTCGGCTAATGCCATGATCTCGAGCCATTTGTTCAGCATTTTGTCCCATGGTTAACCCAGTTGAAAATTCGGTAACTGAAGGTGGTACCGGCACTAAATC
This sequence comes from Enterobacterales bacterium, assembly GCA_041556195.1. GTDB lineage: Bacteria > Pseudomonadota > Gammaproteobacteria > Enterobacterales > 21-14-all-40-8. Next base: position 11,933 of record JBFFIY010000123.1, on the reverse strand, counting down.
AGAGGGGCGAATTCCTGCAAGTAATTTCATTTTATCGGAAAAACTTCTGGCTTTACCAAGTGCCACTAATATCGATGATAGTTTCTTTGAAACTTGAATAGGAACAACACTGGAGGAATCTGCTCCTCCAGCAATACCAACTGAAATACGACCCAAACGTATGGCATCTGCCACACAAGCTGCCGATTGATAACTTGTGGCACAGGCTCTGGAGACACTAAATGCATCGGTATGAACGTTCATACCAGTACCCAAAACAATTTCACGTGCTATATTGGGTGCTTCTGGTATAGCTAGAACGCTTCCAAATACCACCTGTTCAATCAATTTGGGCTCTAATTCAGTTCGAGCTAGGAGCTCATTAACAACCATTTTTCCCATATCCAGAGAATTACTCGCTTTAAAAGCAGTTGATTGTCTCGCAAATGGTGTTCTTAAACCTGCTACAACTGCCACTCTGTTTTGCTTCTTTTTAGCGGCAGGTTTTCTTTTAGTTGCAGGTTTTGCCTTAACTGCTGGTTTTGCTTTCGCTTCGGTTTCAGCAGAAATTTTATCAGTATTGTCAGACATTTTGACTCCAAATTGCATTATCACTATTCATTAATGGGTTAAATCATAACTCAACGCACGCAAAATTCAAACAGTTGTTTGAATCCTTGACAAATGATCGCCTTATAAGGATAGTACATTTCTTTACATTTAAACTTATGAAGAATTATTTTCGTTTTAAATAAAAGCCGCTATAATTGCCCCAAAATATTGATATCACAAAACCAAACCAACGAATTGATATCACAAAATTAAACCAATAAGGTGTGTCCAAAAATATGACCGCTATTGCTAATGTTCAAACTTATCTCGAAGCCCAAATTCTGGGTCAATCTAAATTAGTGCAAAGACTTCTCATTGCTTTGCTCTCTGATGGCCACATTCTGGTTGAAGGCGCCCCGGGTTTAGCCAAAACTCGTGCTGTCAGGGCTTTATCTGAAGTCATTGAAGGCGACTTTCACCGAATTCAATTTACCGCTGATTTATTACCCGCAGATATTACCGGTACGGATATTTTCAGGCCACAAGATGGTAGTTTCGTTTTTCAGCAGGGCCCCGTTTTTAATAATTTTTTATTGGCTGATGAAATTAACCGTGCCCCTGCTAAAGTACAAGCTGCATTACTTGAAGCCATGAGTGAAAGACAGGTAACTGTTGGCACGAATACCATGCCTTTGCCCACTCCTTTTTTGGTAATGGCAACTCAAAACCCCATTGAGCAAGAAGGCACTTATCCTCTTCCAGAAGCTCAGCTCGACCGTTTTTTACTACATGTGATGGTTGATTTTCCAGATCAGGATGCAGAAAGAAAAATTCTAGCCTTATCTCGTAAGGAAGCCGAGTCAACCGATCAATCACATAACAATATAGAGACTCTGCTCACACAAAAAGCGTTGAAACAAATGCGTGATGAAATTCTTGACGTATTTATGTCAGAAGATGTTGAAAATTATTTGATTGCATTGATTCAAGCAACAAGAACCCCTGAACAATACAGCCAGCAACTCAATGAGTGGATTGAGTTTGGTGCCAGTCCACGGGCTACCATTGGACTTGATCGCGCAGTCAGAGCTCATGCATTTTTACAAGGAAGAGATTATGTAACACCTGAAGATATTCAAAATCTGTTGCCTGATGTTCTGAGACATCGACTCATTTTACAATACCAGGCTGAAGCCGCAGGGATCACTACAGATAAAGTTATTTCTGAAATCATACATCTGGTTCCTGCTCCCTGATGATCTCAGGTTCAGAGTATGACAATTTTATTTTCACCGATGGAATTCATTTAGAGCTCAATGAATTGCTTGGTGCATCTCAACCTGTTTATCAGTTAAATAAAAGAAAAAGAAAACTACCCAGCATGGCCTCTCTTAATGGTCAGACGCGTTCAAGGTTTCGTGGTCAAGGTATGGAATTTGAAGAGGTTCGTTCCTACTTACCCGGTGACGACATTCGAAATATTGACTGGCGTGTAACAGCCCGAACAGGAAAAGCTCACACCAAAGTTTTCACAGAAGACCGTGAACAATTGGTATTTGGCATATTAAATCAACATAAGCGATTATTTTTTGGCTCACACACTGCACTCAAATCTGTTATTGCCGCCCACCATTTTGCCAATTTACTTAATCTGGCCAGAGAACAGGGCCATCGAGTGGGTGCATTTTTGTTCGATGATTCAGGGCAGGAAGAATTCAAACCTTCTAACAGAAGAAAACATCTAACTCATATGTTAGCCAAGGTGGAACAACGGCATAATCAACAAATTGCCGAGATTGAAAATCAGGGTTTTGAAAACCCGGATTTTGAAGGCCAGGAACAGGGCCAGCACTTAACCCATGCCTTAACAAGGCTGCTGAAAGTTACGCGACCTGGCAGTGAAATTCATATTATTACTGATATTATTCCGCAACTTAATACAATTTGGGAGCCTCTTTCTCTTCTTTCAAGACACAATCAGTTGCATGTATGGAGTATTGTTGACGAACTAGATTGGAAACTACCAGATTCAGGCAATCTATCTATTACTAACGGTAGATCTAAAAGCCAACTGGGTCTTTCTGTTAAAAATGCCCGGGACTACCTGCAAAATTTTGTTGATAGTGCCCGCCAGATGCAAGACAGGTTATGGAAAACCGGGGCTCAATTTCATTTGATGGGGCCGCTACCAACTGCTCTTAACCTTGAGTCCGGTATGCTTGGATCTAATAAACCTGGGGCTGATAAGCCTGGATCTGATAAGCCTGGATCTGATAAATAATGCTTGAACTTCACTTAATGTCTGAACTGCAACTATTTCCCCAACTGGCGAAAGTTCTAACTTCAGCCCTTGCTCCAGCTCTTGCTCCAGCTCTTGCTCCAGCTCTTGCTCCAGCTCTTGCTTCAGCTCTTGCTCCAGGACCAGGACAGGGACAGGGACAGACACCGCAACTGCCTCTGGAAGATATCATTATTATCGCTCATGATGAAATTTGGCCTCCTGCTATAGGTTGGTGGGTATTAGCAGTTTTGTTGCTGGGGGCTATTATTTTTCTTTTACTAACATGGCGGAAGAAAAAAAGGCTGCTTGCCACATACAGAAACAATATAAAAAATATTGAACGGGTTGAACAGTTGCTGATTGCCAGGAAATTATCTCCGCTGGAAGCTGTCACTGCGATAGATCGAATTCTAAAATTATTACTGGTATTTTACGATAAAAGCCAACAAACAACAGCAATGTCCGGTGAACTCCTTGAAAAATGGTTAAAAGAACATATTCATTACCCTGTAGAACCTTTGCGCTTATTGTTTGATGGCCGGCTTTATCAAAAGCAAAACATTAGCGAGAATGAAGCTCATGAAACTGTTAGTTATTTTAAAACCTACGCAAAAAATATGGTAAAAGCGTTAATTAAAGTACCAGCTAATACTGACCAAAGTATCGAACGGGGTGATCAGCCATGTTGACGCTTGGTTCTAGTTGGGTACTCTGGTTGTTGCCATTACCAATACTGGTACGTTATGTATTTACCGAAGTAAAATCTGGTGAGGGAAATGCCCTGCTCACACCCATGTACCAACGCTGGTCCAATATGGCTATGGTGGAAAATACTTCATCAAAAAGTCGACTCAAATTATTAGGGGCCAGCATTTGTTGGTTGTTATTAGTATCGGCAGCTGTAAATCCTATGTGGATAGGGGAGCCTGTTACCCAACCAAGAGAAGGCCGTGAGCTAATGCTGGCAATGGATATCTCCGGTAGTATGGATATCAGAGACATGAAAACCAATGCTGGTGTTTATCGAAGAATCGATGTTGTGAAAACAGTGTTAAGTGATTTTGTCTCTCGCAGAGAGAATGACAAATTAGGTTTGGTGCTTTTTGGTCAACAAGCCTTTCTGCAAACTCCGCTAACATTTGATCATAAAACAGTCCAACAAATGCTTGAGGAATCAGTTATAGGGCTTGCAGGCGCTCAGCGTACGGCCATTGGTGATGCCATTGGTCTTTCTGTTAAACGTTTAAGGCAAAGAAAGGCCAAAGATAAGGTTTTAATATTGCTCACAGATGGAGTGAATAATACTGGCTTGGTCCCCCCCATCAAAGCAGCTGAACTTGCAGCAAAAGCAGGGATAAAAATTTATACCATTGGTGTTGGAGCTGATGAAATGGAGGAAGCTTCTTTTTTTGGAACACGCACGGTCAACCCTTCCAGTGAGCTTGACGAAGATACTCTGAAAAAAATTGCCAAATTGACCAATGGAAAGTATTTTAGAGCCAAAGACCCTGAACAACTACAGCAAATTTATCAACTCATCGACAAATTGGAGCCCATAGAGTCAAAAAGCATTTCAATTCGGCCGCAAACTCCACTCTTTTACTGGCCTTTATTGCTCTCCATCAGCCTGGCATCATTAATGCTCCTCATTGGTAAGGTGAGTAACCTTATTAAAAACAATAACTCCACAACAGGAGCTATATGATGGAGTTATTAGCCACTTTCGACTGGGATCAGTTTCATTTACTACGTCCATGGTTATTGTTAATAACGCCTTTTTTGTTGTTTATGGGTTGGTTGGCATTTCAACATCAACAACAACAAACAAAATGGAATAGCCTTTTGGACAAACGATTGGCCAATTGGTTGCTCGATAAATCTAATGTTTTGAGTAAGTCTTCTCATAATAGTCTGAAAATAACCTTTATTATTACCACGATTTTAATTGGGTTCGCAGCTTCTGGCCCCACTTGGATAGAGCAAAAAATGCCTGTATCGACCTCTGGCGCCCAATCGGTCATTGTGTTTGATTTATCCCCCTCAATGAGAGCACAGGATGATAAGTCCACTCGCCTTCAAAAAGCAAAATTTAAGGTTATGGCACTATTACAAAATTGGCGAGAAGGTGTGGTAGGTCTTGTGGCTTATGCCGGTGATGGTTTTATGATCTCTCCTTTGACTGATGACACAAAAACAATCGCTAATCTGGTTCCCGTACTCTCCCCGGAAATCATGCCATCAACTGGTTCAGCAGCAGATAAAGGCATTGTTATGGCTATTGCTCTGCTCAAGCAGGCAGGTTTTTATGAAGGCGATATTTTATTGATAACTGATGGCATAGGTGCCAGAAGAGAGCAAGAAATATCTCTTTTATTAAAAGATACAGATTTCCGCTTATCTATTTTCGGTGTTGGAAGCGAAAAAGGTGCACCTATTCCTACCACAGATGGCAAACAATTTATAACTGACAATCAGGGCGCAATGGTTATTGCACAGTTAAAACCTGCTAATTTAAGACATCTATCAACTCAAACAGGAGGTATTTACCATAAACTATCTACCTCAAATACAGATCTCAACGCATGGTTAGACTTAATTGAGCCTGACAAATTATCATCCTTCTCTAAACTGGAAAATCAACAATTTAAGCAATGGCTCGATCAGGGGGCATTATTTTTGCTACCCGTTTTATTTCTCGTAGCGTATTTGTTCAGACGGGGATTTTTGATTTCTCTGGCGCTTGTTAGTTTCAACATAACAATACCTGAGCCAGCTTATGCCGCTGATGCCAGTGCTGTTGATTCAAGTGAAGCTACCCCCATCCCAACTAAAACTAATTCATTTTTAAACGACACCTGGAAATCACTCTGGTACAAGTCTGATCAACTTGGAGATGATGCCCTTAATAATCAGGATCCTCTCACAGCCCTTGAGTACTATGACAAACCCATTGATAAAGGTAATGCTTATTATCGTGCCAAACAATTTGATAAAGCAGCACAAGCCTACGCTAAAGCAGAAGGTGCCACAGCACGTTATAATCAGGGTAATGCCCTGGCTTACTCAGAAAAGCTGGATGAAGCTATCAAATCGTATGAACAGGCTCTGAAGCTGAAACCTGATTTTGAGCAAGCACAGAAAAATCTCGATATCCTAAAACAGCTTAAAGAACAACAGCAAAAAGACCAACAAAAGCAGGATTCCGATAATTCCAAAAATTCTGACAAGTCAAAAGACTCTGAAAATTCAGAAAATTCAGAAAATTCAGAAAATTCAGAAAATGAGGACAAATCAGAAAAAGATCAAAATTCTGAAGAACAAAATCAACAATCCTCAGATCAAAATGGCTCAGATCAGAACAGTTCGGAAAAACAGCAGTCAGAACCTCAAAATTCCGAAGAAAGTAAATCGGATAAAAATGATTCTGAACAACAAAACTCAGAAGAAGAACAGCCATCATCCAAACCACAAGAAAATCCCGAAGAGTCTGAGCAAGAAACTTCAGGTACTGAACAACAAAATACTGAAGAACAAAATGAGCAAGGCAAAGAAAAAAAGTCAAAAGCTGGCCAAATGACAGACAAAGAACTGGAAGAACAAAGTCAACAAGAAGAGTTAATCAAACAATGGCTCAGACAGATCCCCGACAATCCATCACTTCTATTACGCAACAAACTTGAATTGGAACAAAAACGCCGCCAAAGAAGTGGTAAACAAAATAGCTATAAGGAGAAACAAGAGTGGTAAAAAACAAATACACCCGGATCGCCACCCTATTGTTGCTATTCTTGTTTATTAGTCAGATCCAGGCACAGATAACAGCCACACTGGATAGAAAAACTGTGCGCGTAGAAGAAACCCTCACGCTCACTCTAAAAAGCAATAAGCCGGTAGCCTTTACCCCTGATTTGTCACAATTTTCTGAAAAAATTCAAGTTCTCTCTCAGATGCAATTTTCTAATAAACGCAATATTCAAGGCAAACGTACTTATGAAAGCGGCTGGAAAATACAGCTCATGGCTTTAGAGCCAGGTATTGTCACGATTCCTTCTATTGAATTAGGTTCAGAGTCTACAAAGCCTATACAACTTACAATCCTACCCTCTTCCAATGCCAACAAAGATGCATTAAAGCCCTTTTATCTGGAAACCGAGTTTGAACAGGAAAACCCTTTTATTCAGCAACAAAATATTCTGACAATTAAGGTATTTTCCAACGCTGATATAGAAAATGCTCAGATTGAACCTCCCACCATAGATAATACTCTAGTACGCTCAATGGGACCTGTCACAGAATATGTGACTCGGCTTCAAGGTACGCTTTATCGCGTTTGGGACTTCAAATTTGCTCTTTTTGCACAAACTAATGATGATTTACAGATCCCCCCTTTTGTTTTTAAAGGTAATAAAATTGTTCGATATCGATCGCGAAGCCCATTTTCTTTGCTCAACTCACAGACTCGAATAGTCAAACTGGAAACTAAACCTTTTACATTAAAAATCAAACCGGCTGTTGATTTAACATCAACCTGGTTGCCTGCAAAAAATCTTACCATCGACAGTTATTGGCGGCCTCAACTAGAGGAATTAACCGTTGGAGAGCCCATAACACGAGTTATTGAAATAAAGGCTCAAGGGCTTGATGCCGCTCAACTACCGGAAATTGAGATGGTAAATAACGAGGGCATTTCCTGGTTCCCCAACCCGGCGATCAGAAATAATGAGATTGAAGATGACAACATCACGGGTTCTGTTTTACAACGCATTGCGCTAATTCCAAATAAATCAGGTTCCTACCAATTGCCCGCTATAAAAATTCGCTGGTGGGATTTAGAAGAAAACAAATTTAAAACCGCCGTTATAAATCCCATGAATTTTAAGGTCAAAGGAGAAGTTGTAGATCCCAACGCTTTGAATAACCAAACAGCGTTGTTACCATTAAATCAAACTTCCACCAGGCAATCTATTTCTAACCAACCATTTCAAACTGTCTCAGAACCAAGCTATTGGAAAATAACAGCTATTATCACAACTATCTTTTGGTTATTAACTCTCCTATTGTGGTGGGCTAAGCTAAAATCAAATAAAGGGGCTGTCCATGCAACAAATGATGACATACAGCCAACAAAAACACTCTGTGGTACATCATGGAAAACTGTTTCCAAACAAATTAAAGGTGTAACTCCAAAGGTGGCTTACCGCATAATCAGGAATAATATTGATTCAGATCCGAATGGTTTTGATGGATTAATCGAAAAGCTAAAATTGAAACAGGAGACACAACTCATCCACTTGCTGGAAGAGTTATCTCAATTCGCTTATGCCAGCAATGAATTAAAACAGATTAATCCTGATTTACCGCAACAGATTGAAAAACTAGATGTATTATTAGCTTCAAATACAGAAGATTCTTCAGGCTCCAGGATCGCATCCCTTTACTCCTAGAGATAAAGTCCTAGAGATAAGTCTTAAAGATAAAGTGTCGTGAGTAATGTGTGAAGCAATGTCAACAGAGCTAATTCTCAGGAATAAATTCTCAAGATCAATTTTATTAAAAAGACGGGTTAATTATGAGTTTTAAAAATACTAAAGCAATTGTCACAGGTGGCGCCTCAGGTTTAGGTTTAGGAGTTGTCAAATCTATTATAAGTCAGGGTGGTCAGGTGGCTATTTTTGATATTAATGAAGAGCAAGGCACCAAAATCGTGGAAGAACTTGGTGAAAATGTCCGATTTTATGCTGTGGATATCACTCAGGAGAATCAGGTTGATATGGCTGCTAATGCAGCAAATGAGGACTTTTCCGGGCTTAACCTGGCTGTAAGTTGTGCCGGGATCCTGGGAAATGGTAGAATGTTGGGCAAAAAAGGCCCTATGCCTTTAGCTTTCTTTCAAAAAGTCGTAGATATTAACCTTATAGGCTCTTTTTTATTAACTCGAGCCGCTGCAAGAATTTTTTCAGAACAGCCCCCCAATGAAAAAGGAGAGCGAGGCGTTATTGTTCATACCGCATCTATCGCTGCCTATGAAGGGCAATTTGGCCAGGTAGCCTATGCCGCCACTAAATCTGCTGTCGTTGGCATGATACTACCGTTGGCTCGTGAGTTTGCCCGCAGTGGCATTCGAGTGATGGGCGTTGCGCCTGGAATGTTTGGTACGCCTATGTTGGACAATGTAACAGATGAAATACGAGACCAACTTTGTGCCAGCGTGCCCTTCCCTGCAAGATTTGGCACAGTTGAAGAATATGCTTTAATTGTCGAACAAATTGTAGAAAATCAAATGCTAAATGGAAGCGTGATCCGCCTGGATGGTGCAGCAAGACTGCAGTGATCTGCAATTTCCAACTAAAAATTTCGTAACTATACAGCTACGGGTACATTTAGCAACTCGCTGAATAATTATAAAACTCCATTGAAAACAAGGATGTTTTCAAATCAGAATGTTTTTATCTTATATATCAATAATAATATACCTATGTGAAAATCATGGTGTCAAATCTTGTGTTTACTATTTTTAATTGTATAATGTATTAATGGCACGTGCATTAAGAGTCAATATTTCAAACAGCTGGCATCATGTTTCACAGCATGGACGATGCGACGAGCCTGTGTTTAAACATGAATCTGACAGCCTGATGTTGATGGAGTTATTAAGAGAAGTATGTGAACGATACCCCGTAGAGATCTATGCCTGGTGCATTCTACCGAGCGCCTATCATTTATTAGTTCGTTCGCTAGATGGCGATATAAGCCGAGTAATGAAACATATCAACGGTTTGTATACTCGTCGATTAAATAAAAAATATAACTGGAATGGAAGTTTTTTCAAAGGGAGATTTCGTAGCACGATTATACAACAGGAGTATGTTCCACAAGTTTCCAGATACCTGCATCACCTTCCCCTGACGACTGGATTGGCTCAAACCATAGAAGATTACAAATGGTCAAGTATTTCTCATTTTTATCAAATAAAAGATAAACCTCTATGGGTTAGTCAGGCAAAATGGAGAGAATTCAACAACAGAGAATTAAATAGTAAAGACCGTAACTACGAAGCCTTTATGAATGAAGGTATCGATAAATTAACCAAACAAGCTTATAAAAAAAACCTCCATCCTGTGGCAATTGGTGATTCTGATTTTATTTTAGAACTACGAGATTGTATTGAACACAACCATTATGAACAGCCCCAATACAAACAGTTAAAAATACACCCTGCACCCCAGTTAATTATTGATGTTGTGGCGAGTAAATTTAATGTTTCAAAACAAAGTATTTTAGAAGGAAAAAGAGGCATTTTAAAAACCAACAACCCTAGAAAGATTGCCATGTTTTTATTTCAAAATTGCGCAGACTGTAAGCTTGCTGAAATAGCAACATATTTTGGACTAAAACATTATGCCTCTGTGGCAAACCATATATGCAGCATTAAAAAAGTCATTAAAAATAATAAAGAACTCAATTCTCAAGTAAAAGAATTAGTCAGTACTCTAACTGGAGTGATACCTGAAGGGTAACATCAAGAGGTAGGAGAGAAACTATGCTTAACTTTTCAAAAGTGACAACTATAAGCCAGTTAAAAAAAGAATACCGCCGGCTTGCTGCTTTATATCACCCTGATCGAGGAGGTGATTTATCGGAAATGCAAAAGATCAATAAAATTTATCTGGATTATTGTGAAAAGCTTAAAAATTCAAATAAAAAGTGTACAGTTGACTTTAGCAATATCGCGTTAGGTGATACCGTTTATGTTAATGGGACTGAAAGCGAAGTAATTATGGTTACTTCAGATTATTTTCGTGTTGTCGCAAAGGGAAGAACCAGACAAGCTGTCTTCGATAAAAAAAGTGGGAATGGTAGATATAATGGGAACTTATTTGCTTCATATGATAACCGTCATAAAAAGCCTGCTTAGTGATGATTCCGATAATAGACTTAGCTTATAAACAAGCAATGACAAAAACACTTAAGAATATAATAAGACAATGATTTTTAAACCTCTGTGTTCACCAAATTTAGATTGGTTTGAAGATGGTAGACCATTTAATAAGGATACTGGTGATTGTTATTTTTCTCAAAACCCCATACCCGAATCTGAATATGTATTTTTAAAAGGTAACGACTTAGAGAAGCGGTGGAACTCTTCAAATTTTAATCAATTTACGATAATAGAAATGGGATTTGGCACAGGATTAAATTTGTTATTAACCTGGTCTCTGTGGCTAGACAAATGTCAAAAACAATCATCTTTTAAAAATAAAAAACTGACTTATATCAGCATCGAACGCAGTCCTCTCACTTTATCTGATCTTGAAAAATGTCATAGCATGTGGCCTCATCTGGAAAATTCATCCAGAATACTTAGAGAACAACTTCCGGCACCTGTTCCAGGAAGGCATTCTATAATTCTTGAAGTGAATGGAATAAAAGTTGAATTGTTGATTTTTTATCAGGATGTTCAGGAAGCATTGGGTGAACTCATAGAAGAGAATATTGTAAAATCTAATGCCTGGTTTCTGGATGGGTTTTCACCAAAATTAAACCCTTCAATGTGGTCTGAAAAAACTGTAAAAAAAATCGCACTCTTATCAGATAAAGATAGTTGTAGTTTCTCTACTTTTAGTGCTTCAGGTGCAGTCAGGCGCTCTCTTCAAGCTAATGGTTTTATTGTAAATAAAAAAAAGGGCTTTGGTAAAAAAAGGGAGATGTTAATTGGTGATTTCATAGATGTAAATATTGTTAAGGATAACTCAAGTTCCAATATTTTGACTACATTAAACCACAAAAAAAACCATAAAAAACAAGCCCTGGTCATTGGTGCTGGACTTGCTGGTTGTATCACTTCAGCCAAGTTAGCAGAAAAGGGTTATCAAGTAGATCTGGTAGAAAGTAGAAGTCATATATGTCAGGCAGCTTCCGGAAATGCAGCTGGGCTTGCTTATCCAAAATTGGGCAATAATTACCAGGGAGCTTGCGCATTCTCACTTTACGGATTTTATTATTTATTGAGAGAACTTAAAAAATATCCTCACACAAGAATGAAAATGGATGGGATTTTACAATTAATTAATAATAGTAAAAATAGTCGCCTATCACTCCAGACACCAATAAAACTAGGTTT